>JAYUEJ010000026.1:0-8032 GCA_043739265.1 Rhodopila sp.
CGTTGAAGCGCCAGGTCGCCAAGACGCCAAGGAAATCGCCAAATAACGTGTTCACCGGCGAACCAGGAGGCGTGGCCGGCCCGATGCTCATTCGTAAGCCCTTCTTGGCGTCTTGGCGACCTGGCGCTTCAACTTTGTTTATTCACCCGATTGCCCCGGGGTTGGGTCGGTGCACAGGGTGAACTGCCGCGACCGTGGTGGTCGGTCGGCCCCGGGGCTCCTGGCCGCTGACACAGGGCATTTAAAAGTAGGACTCTACCGCGGATACACGCCAATGAACGGTAATGAGCGCGGATAAAGGCAGGCTGGCGCGCTTATTTGGACTGCACCCCATCGGTGCATTCCAAGATTTATCGTCCTAAGCCGGATGAACCGGAACCAAAAAGGCAAAGTTTCCCCTCGGCCGTGCGAGCAAATTTGGATGATCCGCCGATTCACATCCGCCCGTTTGTTCCCGCATTAGCGGGTGCAGAGGATAAGAACCCAATGGGTTCAGGCCATTACGGCACGCCGAGCATCGCATCACGACTTCTCAATCGCAAGGGATTTTTGTGCAGAAAGTGTCAAGAGTCAGGCGATAAGGGACTAATCTGTGTTCATTTGTGTTTATTTGTGTTTCCAATTCTACCCTGGGCCGACAGGAGTAGTACAGGTTGTTGAAACACAGATGAACACAAATGAACACAAATAGGGCAGGCGGGCATTAAAACGGGTTCTGGTTCAGTTCGACCAACACCGCATTTTCGACCAACAGGTCGGCGATGTATGTGGCGACGGCCACACCATCATGGTGAACCACCACAGTGTGCTGGTCCTCGACGGACAGGCCGGCTTTGCGCAGTCCGTGCGTGAGGGCTTTTTCATAGATTTTTGCAGGGAAGCCAACACCGCGTGTGCTCGAAACGACGAACGCGTGACCAATGATTTTCTGGGAAACGAGAGCACGGCAGCCTCCCCTTTATCTCCGCTCATCAGCGTTTGTCGGCGTTTATCCGCGGTAAACTCGTCCGTTTGAACGCTCGATGCGGCGTCCGGGAGCCACCAGGCCGACCGACGCCCGGCCGCGGTCGTTCACATGCGATTGCCCTTCACAGCACCTGCCCCTCTCGACCATCCGGCTTCTATCGCCTAACATGCCTCCCGACTGCCCCGGAAACGTGACCGGGGGGAGCAAAACGTGTTTGATCGGGAGCGATGATGACAAGTCTCAGCTATGCCGCACCCACTTCGGTGGACGATGCGGTTAAACTACTGGCCGGTTCCGCCGGCCTGGCGAAGGTCCTTTCCGGGGGAACCGATCTTCTCGTGCAGATGCGGTCCGGCCGCCTGAAGCCGGAACTGATCGTGGATACCAAGAAGATCCCCGGGATCATCGGCATCCGCGAGGAAAATGGTGCCTTCATCATCGGCGCCGGGACACCGGGCGCGGTGGTTGAGGCGCATGCCGGGCTGAGTGCGGCATGGCCGGGCCTCGTGGAGGCGCTGGATTTGATCGGATCGACGCAGGTGCAGGGCCGTTGTTCGTTGGCGGGCAACCTCTGCAATGCCTCCCCGGCCGCCGATAGCGTGCCGGCATTGTTCGCCGCGGCCGCGATCGCGGTCGTTGTCGGCAGCAAGGGCCGCCGCGAAGTGCCGGTCGAGCAAATTCCGACAAGTCCGGGACGCACGTCGCTGGCCAAGGACGAATTCATCCTTGAGTTCAAACTGCCGGTACGTCCGGCGCGGTCGTCCGATGCGTATCTGCGGTTCATCCCGCGGACGGAAATGGATATCGCGGTGGTCGGCTGCGGCATCAGCGTCACGCTGGACGCGTCCGGTGTTTGCACCGCCGCTCGGGTTTCATTGGGTGCGGTGGCTCCGACGGTGCTGCTGGTTCAGGCGGCTGCCGACGTGCTGATCGGGCATAAGCTCGATGCCGAGACATTGGCGAAGCTGGATGCCGTGGCGCAGGCGGCGTGCAAGCCGATCAGCGACAAGCGCGGCACGATCGAATACCGGACCAAGATCGCGGGCGTCCTTGCCCGCCGTACCGCCGCGATCGCGTTCGATCGCGCCGCTGGCATTAAGACCGGAAAGGCTCACTAAGATGGCTAAGTCATACGTATCCGCCACCATCAACGGCGAGTCCGCCGAATTCCTGTGCGAGACACAGCAAACCCTGCTGGATGTGCTGCGTGACGTGATCGGCCTGACCGGCAGCAAGGAAGGCTGCGGGTCCGGCGACTGCGGCGCCTGTTCGGTGATCGTCGATGATCGTCTGGTGTGTTCGTGCCTGATGCTGGGCGTCGAAGCCGAGGGCAAGTCGATCACCACGATCGAGGGCATCGCCAACGGCGACACGCTGCACCCGATCCAACAGAAGTTCCTGGAATATGCGGCCCTGCAATGCGGTTTCTGCACGCCGGGCATCATCGTCGCGACCAAGGCGCTGCTGGACGAAAATCCGAACCCGACGGAAACCGAAGCGCGGTATTGGCTGGCCGGTAACCTGTGCCGTTGCACCGGTTACGACAAGGTCATTCGCGCCGTCATGGATGTTGCCGCCGATATGCGAGGGGAAACCGTTCGATGAATTATATTGACACCAATTTGAAGGTTGTCGGCACGCGGCCGATCCGTCCGGATGGGGTGGACAAGGTGACCGGCCGAGCGGTGTTCGCGGCGGACACCCGGGCGTCGGGGATGCTGTGGGGCAAGGTGCTGCGGTCGCCGCACGCCCACGCCCGCATCGTTTCAATCGATACGACCAAGGCGTCGGCGCTGAAGGGCGTGTTCGCTGTCGTTACCGCCGCCGATTTCCCCGACATCCTGTCGGAAGAGGCGTTCGTCGGCGAAGGTCCGATGAATTTCCGCGATCTGGCGCTGAACTGCATGGCGCGGACGAAGGTGCTTTACGAAGGCCACGCGTTGGGCGCCGTTGCGGCTTCGACTCAGGCGATCGCCGATGAGGCGCTGGCGCTGATCGACGTGAAATATGAAGTTCTGCCGCACGTCATCGACGTGGACGCGGCGATGGCCGACGGCGCCCCTGTGCTGCACGATGACATGTTTACGGCGGGCGTCGATCCGAAACCGACGAAGCCGTCCAACATCGCCAAGGTCGTTACGTTCAACAAGGGCGATGCCGACGCTGCCTTCAAGACCGCGGATGTGATCGTCGAGGGTCGCTACACGACTCAGCCGGTGCATCAGGCGTATATCGAGCCGCATGCCTGCATGGCGACGTATGCGCCGGACGGACAGGTGCAGATCCACACCTCCAGCCAGGGCCATTTCATGGTCCGCGCCTACACCGCCAAGCTGCTGGGCATGAACATGTCCAATCTGCGGGTCAATCCGGCTGAGATCGGCGGCGGCTTCGGCGGTAAGACGCTGGTGTATCTGGAGCCTCTGGCGGTGATGCTGTCGAAGAAGTCCGGCCGCACGGTGAAGATGCAGATGACTCGCGAAGACGTTTTCCGTGCGTCGGGTCCGACCTCGGGCGCGTCGATGGACGTGAAGATCGGCGCGATGAAGGATGGCACGATTGTCGCCGCGAAGCAGGTCCTGAAGTTCCAGGCCGGCGCGTTCGCGGGTTCGCCGATCGGGCCGGGCTGCATGTGCGGGTTCGCCATGTATGATCTGCCGAATGTCGATGTCGTGGGTTACGACGTTGTCAGCAACCGTCCGAAGGTGGCGGCGTACCGAGCCCCCGGCGCGCCGATCACGTCGTTCGCGGTGGAAAGCCTGATGGATGAACTGGCGATCAAGCTGGGCATCGATGCGCTGACGCTGCGGGAAAAGAACGCGGCGAAGAACGGAACGAAGACTCATTACGGTCCGGTGCATCAGAACATCGGGTTCACCGCTGTCCTGGACGCGGTGAAGTCGCATCCGCATTGGAAGTCGCCGTTGAAGGCAGGCCATGGCCGCGGTTTGGCCGCCGGATTCTGGTTCAACATCGGTGGCGAGTCGTCAGCCAGTGTGCATGTCAATGAAGACGGGTCGGTGACCGCGGCGACGGGTAGCCCGGACATCGGCGGGTCGCGCGCTTCAATCGGCATGATGGTCGCCGAGGTGTTGGGCGTCCCGGCTTCGACGGTTCGCACCATCGTCGCGGATACGGCGTCGATCGGATTCACCTTTTTGACTGGTGGATCGCGGGTGACGTTCGCGACCGGCATGGCGGCGACGCAGGCGGCGGAAAAGGTTGTGGAAGACCTGAAGCGCCGTGCGGCTCAGACCTGGGACATCCCGGTCGAGGCGGTGGAGTGGAAAGACGGCATGGCTTATCCGGCGGGTTCCAATGCCGGTGCGTTTGAGCCGTTGGATCTGGCCGCGCTGGCTTTGAAAGCCGGCCGCACGGGTGGTCCGCTGATCGCCGAAGTGTCGCTGAATGCGCAGGGTGCGGGTCCGGGGTTCGGCGCGCATATCTGCGACGTGTCGGTTGATAAGGAAACCGGCCGCGTCACGATCGAGCGCTACACGGCGATCCAGGACGTCGGCAAAGCGATCCATCCCAGCTACGTCGAAGGCCAGATCCAGGGCGGTGCCGCGCAAGGCATCGGCTGGGCGTTGAACGAGGAATACATCTACAACGCCAAAGGCCAAATGGAGAATGCCGGGTTCCTGGATTACCGGGTGCCGGTCGCGTCCGACATGCCGATGATCGAGGCGGTGCTGGTGGAAGTTCCCAACCCGCGCCATCCGTTCGGGGCGCGTGGTGTGGGTGAGGTGCCGATCATTCCGCCGATGGCGGCGATCGCCAACGCCATCCGCAGTGCCACGGGTCTGCGGATGCCGGATCTGCCGATGACTCCGCCCAAGGTTCGTGCTGCGTTCGACGCTCGGGCATAAATGGGGGCTGGTTAGTGCCTACTGTCGTTCTCTCCTCGGGTTCCGCTGTCCAGCAGTTTACTGCTGGCCAGACGGAGTTCGAGGTAGAGGCGACTAATTTTCGCCGGCTGATCCTGGAGTTGGAGCGGCGGTTTCCTGGACTGGGCAAGCAGGTCGAGGAAAGCATGGCGGTGGCGATCGATGGCGAGATTTTTCAGGACGCTTATTCGGCGGAGTTACGGCCGGGTAGCGAGATCTATTTGATTCCGAAGATTGGCGGCGGTTAAGCGGCGTCTGACATTCCCTGAGTCGCTTGCTAAAAAGGGAAACGCCGGTGGCCGGTGTATTGTCTGCCACGGCCGCTAAAAGTGCATCGTTGGGTCGATCCCACCTGTGCCGTGAGCATTGAACCGGTCCTGCCAAATTTGATGATAAACGGACGGCGGGTCGCCTTGCCAGGCGGCCTTGTGCCGGCCATGACGTGAGAATGCCGGCGGCGGTTCGGTTATTCCACCGAATACCCTTGGGCCGGAGCGGTGCGGTAGCTTCGCAAGAACATGGAGATCGAGGCCTCGACAACGCGATCGATGTCGGCTTCGGGCGGGTCGGGCAGCATTTCCAGTTTGCGGCGGAGTACCAGCCTGGTTTGGCACAGGTTGAAGAACTGTTCGGCGGCGAAAGCAGGGTCTGGGACGTTTAGCCGGCCGCGGCTGGTTTCCTCGGCCAGCCAGTCCGCCATGAAGGCGATCGCGCGGGCGGGGCCAGATTCGAAGAAAGCGCGTGCCAGGTCGGGGAATTTGGTCGCCTCGGCGATGACCACGCGATAGATCGCCAGTCCGACGTCGGACAGCATCATCTGGACCATGCGTTTGCCGATGCCATGCAGCACCTTTGCCGGGTCGCCGTCGTGGTTGGCGCCGTCGAACACCCTGGCCAGGGTTTGCTGGCATTTTTCGCTGACATAGGCGGTGAACAGGGCGGCCTTGCTGTCGAAATGATTATACAGCGTGCCTTTGGACACGCCGGCGACGGCGGCGATTCGGGCCATGCTGGCGCCTTCGTAGCCATCCGCGGCGAACACGATGGCGGCGCCGGTCAGGATTTGATGCCGTTTTTCCGGGCTTAAGGCGATCTCGGTATCCATACAGCGACCCTCCCGCGCTGTGGTCGTCTTGACAACCTGTGTGCGGCCACTACCTGACGCATATAGGTGACCGAACGGTTCGGTCAATACGGCGTTTTCAATTGAAACGTCCGATCGCGGAGCGCTGTTCATGGACGATATGACGCGAGGCCGGAACATGCAGGACACTTCGCTGTTGGACACCGCCGAAAAGTCCGGTGCCCCGGAACAATCCGGCCGGCTGAAGCGGTTCCTCGGCTTCACGTTCGGTGGCCTGGTTCTGGTGGGCCTGATCGCTGGAGCTGTTTGGTATGGGTTGGAAGCGCGGCATTTCGAAACCACCGACGATGCGGCGGTCGATGCCTACACAACTCAGATGGCGCCACGGGTTGCCGGGCAGGTGATCGGATTGCTGTTCACCGACAATCAGCATGTCACCGCCGGGCAAACGCTGGTGCAGCTGGATCAGCGCGATTACCAGGCCAGACTGGACCAGGTGCTGGCGCAGCAACTCAGCGCCGAGGCCACGGTGCAGCAGGCCCGGGCGCAGGTGTTCGTCCAGCAGGCGGGTGTCGATCAGGCCGCGGCCAATGTTCGAGTGTCGGACGCCGACCTGTTACAGGCTCGGCAGGATTACGACCGGTTCCAGGCGATCAACCCGAATGCGGTGAGCCGCCAGCAGATCGAGGCAACGACCGCGACCTACCACGCCGCGCAGGCGAAGCTGGATGCCAGCCGCCAGACGGTGGGTGGCGCGCAGGCGCAGGTGCGGTCGGCGCAGGCACAGGTTTTGGCGGCGGAGGCATCGCTGAAGCAGGCGGCGGCGGCTGTGCAGGCGGCGGATCTACAGCTTTCTTATTGCACTATCACGGCGCCGGTGGCGGGGATCGTGACGCATCGCACCATCAGTGCCGGTAATTATGTCAACGCGGGTCAGGCGCTGTTCGCCCTGGTGCAGGATGAGCGTTGGGTGACGGCGAACTTCAAGGAGACCCAGCTTGCGGGCATGCGTCCGGGGCAGACTGTCGATCTGGCGATCGATGCGGTGCCGTCGGTGACGTTCCACGGCAAGGTGGATAGTTTTCAGGCGGGCACCGGCGCCGCCTTCAGCGTTCTGCCGGCCGAGAATGCCACCGGCAATTACGTCAAGATCGTGCAACGGCTGCCGGTGAAGATCGTGTTCGATGACCAGCGGATCAAGGATTATCCGCTGGCGCCGGGCATGTCCGTCTCGCCGTCGGTTCGGGTGCGCTGAACGGTGGCCTATCCGGTCTTGCCTCGATCGGCGGCGGGCAGCCGCAATCCTTGGATGATCGCGGTCGTGGTGTCGATCGCGACCTTCATGGAGGTGCTGGACACCACGATCGCCAACGTCGCGCTGCGCAATATCGGCGGCAGCCTGGGGGCTGATCAGCAGGAATCAACCTGGATCCTGACCAGTTACCTGGTGTCGAACGCGATCGTCCTGCCGGTCAGCGGGTGGCTGGCCAACATGATCGGACGCAAGCGGTTTTACATGATCTGCGTCGGGCTGTTCACCGCCAGCTCCTTGCTTTGCGCCATGTCCACATCGCTTGGGATGATGTTGTTCGCGCGGGTCCTGCAAGGGATCGGTGGCGGCGGGATGGCGCCAACCGAACAATCGATGTTCGCGGATACGTTTCCGCCGGAGAAACGGGCTCAGGCGTTCGCGCTGTATGGTCTTACGGTGGTCAGCGCCCCGGCGATCGGCCCGGTGCTGGGCGGGTGGTTGACCGACAATCTGTCCTGGCACTGGGTATTCCTGATCAATCTGCCGGTTGGGTTGCTGTCGCTGACCCTGGTCGGGCTGCTGGTGGTCGAGCCCGAGGTGCTGCAGCGGGAGCGGCGGGCATTGTTGGCCAAGGGGCTGAACATCGACGTCGTCGGGCTGATGCTGGTGGTCCTGGGGTTCGGGGCGTTGCAAATCCTGCTGGACCGGTATGAGCAGGACGATGGATTTTCGTCGGGTTTCATCACGGCGCTGGCGGTGCTCAGCGCCGGCAGTCTTTTGACGCTGATCGTTTGGGAGTTGTTTCATCCCCGGCCGGTGGTTGATGTCCGGCTGCTGGGACA
>JAYUEJ010000027.1:0-2668 GCA_043739265.1 Rhodopila sp.
CTCCCGGCAGATCCGGGCCGCGCATTTTTCGCGGCCCCCGCGACTTTCACCGCCCATGCGCCATGCCGGCGGGGACACGGATCGTTGACGGGAAAGGCCTCCGCGCCTAGCGTGCGGCCCTGTTCGACAACGGGGGAACCGTTTACATGGCTAACAAACTCAAGGCCCGCCTCGCCGCGGGCAAGGGCTGCGTCAATGGCTGGCTGGCGATCCCGTCCGGTTTCTCGGCCGAGGTGATGGCCGGCTGCGGCTGGGACAGCGTGACCGTGGACATGCAGCACGGCGTGCAGGACTACCAGTCGATGGTGCAGTGCTTCCAGGCGATGGACAAGCACCCGATCACGCCGCTGGTGCGCGTGCCCTGGAACGAGCCGGGGATCATCGGCAAGGCGTTGGACGGCGGCGCCTGGGGCATCATCTGCCCGATGGTGAACAACGCGGCCGAGGCCAAGGCGCTGGCCGACGCCAGCCTGTACCCGCCGATGGGCAGGCGCAGCAACGGCCCGATCCGCGCCGCCGCCTATGGCGTCGCCAGTTCCTACCAGTCCACCGCCAATGACGAGATCCTCGTCATCCCCATGATCGAAACCCAGGAAGGCATCGACAACATCGACGCCATCCTCAGCGTGCCCGGCATCAGCGGCATCTATATCGGTCCGTCCGACATGGGCCTGTCGCTTGGCATGATCCCGATCCTGGACCGCGAGGAGCCGATCATTCTCGACATCTACGGAAAACTGCTGGCGTCCTGCAAGAAGCACGGCAAGTTCGCCGGCATCCATAACGGCACCGCTGCCTACGCCGCTCGGATGATGAAGATGGGCTTTCAACTCTGCACCATCGCCAACGACAGCGGCCTGATGGCGCGTGCGGCCCGTGAAGCGGTGGGCGCGACGCGTAAGGCGGCTGGCGACGTGGCGAACTGAAGGCGGCTTGGGAATTAGGTTGGATAAAGCAATACCGAGGTAAAATCTCGGTTTTACTTCGATTTTGCTCGAAAGACGGCGCACACGCCACCCTGCTGCCCGGCGCGTCGCCCGGCGATAATGGGCAGGCAACCCAGCGCATCCCGGCTGGGCACAAGGTCGCAATACGCGCCGCTACGGCCAGATCTCCCGGGACGGCGCTTCAATCTTGGCCGGTCACTGACCAGTGATCCGACTCTTCTGGCATGGCCCGAAAATGACCGCTACGATTTGAATGTCAATAAGAACTGGTTCCCATGAGGATTGCGATGATCAGACAAGGATTACGGGCACTCATGGCAGGCGTGCTGGGTGCCATATCCGGCTGCGCGTCGCCGCCTCCGGCACCGGCACAAATTACGGGCATGCCGGCCAGTCTCGCCAATGGAAGCGTGAGCAGCTACGCGGACATGGACCCGGCCGGGACCCCGAAGGCGATCGGCGTCATGTTCACCGCCGGCGCGCTGGAAAACCTGCCCGCTGGAACCGACTTGCATCATTGCTTTACCAGCCACAAGTCCGGCAAGATCGACCCGGCGAAAGACTGTGTCGTTGGCCATGAGCGGGTGCTGCCGCTGCCGAGCGAGCTGGCACGCCGCGCTGACATGCCATTCAAATGGGCACTGTTGAACTGGAATCCGGTCGGACATATTCCCCCCGGTATTTACGATACCGCGCATTTCGACGTGCATTTCGTCATCGAGCCGATCGAAAGCATCTTCGCGATCCACCCGGGGCCGTGCGGACCGGAGCATGCGGGTTGTGCGGAGTTCGCCACCGGGCGCAAGCCGCTTCCAGGCAATTATGCGCCGGCCAGCCATATAGATGTCGGTGCCGTGGTGCCGGGCATGGGCAACCATTTGGTGAATGTGACAGGGCCGGAATTCAAGGACGAAAAATTCAAACGCGCCTGGATCTACGGTGTCTATGACGGACGAGTGACTTTCTATGAGGAGATGGTAACCCGCGCCTTCATGTTGACCAAAGCATCCGAGTGCCTCCCCATCCCCGCGCCGGATGCGGTGGCGGTGAAGGGTTATTACCCGACGCGGTCCTGCGTCCGTTTCTTGGCGGACAAGAATGCCTACACGGTGTCGCTGGAGGATTTCGTGATGCGCGAGGCGAGTGCGCCGACGGCGCCACGCCAGGTGCCGCCGTTGCCGCCCGCGCCGCCGTCGGGGGTTCATAGTCACCATTAATGGCCGTATGAGGGTTCGCTGATCTCGACGTGGTGCGCCCCTGCAAGGGGACCTTGATCGCGGTGGCCCTCGGAGTCAGTCATCCTGCACCGTTCGGGCAAGAGCGTCCCCCGATGCCGCGATCGGTAGTTTGCCACGTCTCCAGCCGTCTTACGCGCCGCCGCGCCATCAAGCCGCTGCCGTTGGGAATGGTGCGGTCGGGTCGGGATTTCCGAAGCGGCCGCATCTTCATCGTTATGGCAGGACCTGTCCGGATCATCTATTCACACATCGACGCCCTGGATGAACCGGGCGATGACCGGGAGCAGAGGCCGTTCTGCCCTTACGTTAGCGCCAACCGGGAACGCCCCACGTTTTGTGTATCGGTCACCGCCAAAAAGGAACGCGCCATGGCACCGCCCCCCGTCATCCGCCTGCATCCCGAAGACAGCGTGGTCATCGCCCGCGCCACCCTGCTGCCCGGCGCGCCGGTTGGCGACAACGTGCTGGCCACCCAACGCATTC
>JAYUEJ010000028.1:0-8014 GCA_043739265.1 Rhodopila sp.
CGGCAGCCGCACCGCCTTCGGCGCGTTCAGGCTCCCTGGTGCCGCAGCCAACCAGTAGGCTGACGGATAAAGCAGCGGCTAATGCCACGGTCTTGCGCATCGGTGCTTCCCTTCAAACGATTCGGAACCACCAACTCAACGCCCCGCGGTCGCCATGGTGGCAGGATCGACCAACCTGCCACGTCGATCCAACACGATCGTGATGGATCGACGTGGCGTCAGCGCCCGCCTGTCAACGGTAATAGCCATAGGGAGGCGGCGGCGGCGGGTAGGCGGAGGCAGGCGCATAATCAGGCGGCGGAGCACCAGCCGGCCGGTAGCCCGGAACCTGGTTGCCGCGCGAATACATGCACTGCGAATACGCCAAATCATACCGCTGCTGCAGGCTGTACTGCGCGTTTTGCGATGGACCCGCCCCCACCGCCGTGCCGCCCAGCGCACCGGCGCCGGCCCCGATCGCCGCCCCCCGGCCGCCACCGATCGCCGCCCCCAGACCCGCCCCCAGCAACGTGCCGATGACGGCGGTGCCGACCTGCCGGTTGTTGGCCTGCTGCGACCCTCCCTGAACCTCGCCGGAGGCATATTGCTTGCACAGCGCCTGATCGCCCTGGAAGGCATCGAACGGTTTGCCCGGCGCCGGCATCACCGCGACCGTCGGTCCCAATGGTTCTGACGCGCAGGCCGACAGCAGCAAGACGGGAGCCAGGATGGCGCCATACCGCCTTAATAAGATTGAGCGTTTCAACGATCGCATCACATCATTCCTTATCTAACCGGCCCCGAGGGGGCTTCTTTATCTAACCGGCCCCGAGGGGGCCGAGGGCACGATCCGCCACGGCGTCTGGCAGGTGGGAATATACGGATAATAGCCCGCTGGCAGATCGCAGCGGTACCAAAATCCTGTCGGCGCCGGCCCCACCCGCGACGGCTCGACATTGCCGAACGCCTTTTGCGCCCTGCCGTGCCGTCCATGCGCGTGCATCTGGTGCGATCCGCCGCGTTCGCTGCCGCTGTATCGTAAGCCCTCAGCCAACGCCGGCGCCGCCACCAGCGCGGCAACGCAAACGCAGAATCGCCACATGCGCACACGCTCCGGGATGTTTCCAGGACAGCATGGCGGCGAGGTGTTAAGAACGCGTTAACGCCGCCGGCTTTAGCGACCGCATGCGCATCATTCGGCAAACCCGTCGAGGATCGGCCGCAGAAACGCCAGCAGGTTCCCTCCGGGGAACAAATGCCCCGCCACGCCAGCCGCCGCCGCCGCCTGCATGTCGGTGTCCTGATCGCCGACCATCACCGCCAGCGCCGGGTCCAGGTGCCAGGCGAGGATCAGGTCCAGCAACATGCCGGGCAGCGGCTTGCGCCAGGGATGCGCCTGCCGGTAAGCATCCAGCGTCGCGTCGGGATGGAACGGGCAGAACCGCACGTCATCGATCCTGCCGCCCGCCGCCCGCGCCTGGTCGCCGATCCAGGCCAGCAGATCCCGCACCGAGTCCTCGGTATAGAAGCCGCGCGCCACCCCGGATTGGTTGGTGACGATGAACACATGCCAGCCGGCCCGTGTGGCGTAGCGGATCGCATCCAGCGCGCCGTCCACCCACTCGAACCGCTCACGCGTACCGACATATCCATGGTCGATGTTGAGAACCCCGTCCCGGTCGAGGAACAGCGCCTTGCGCGGGGGGCGTCCGACCGAATCATCGCCCGGCCTGATGACGCAGGGGGAGGCGGTGGCCATCCGCTCAGGCTTCCGCCGCCGGTTCCCGCCCTGCCAGCACCTTGTCAACGCGGCGCCCATCCATGGCGATCACCTCGAACCGCCAGCCGCCGAACACGATGCGATCCCCGGTCCGCGGCACCCGGCGCAGCAGCGCCAGCAGCAACCCGGCCAGCGTGTGATAGCGGCCCTCCGCCGGCAGATCGGGCAGCATCAACCGAGCCTTCAGCTCGTCCACGGGAGTCATGCCGTCCAGCGTCATGGTGGTGTCTCCTGCCGGTCCGGGCACGCCTTCCTGGTGTTCGGGGCCCGACCCATCGCCGACGATGGCCTGCAACACGTCCGCCGCGGTCACCACGCCTTCGAAACTGCCATACTCGTCCATCACCAGCGCCAGCCCCAGCGAGTCCGATTTCAACCGCTCCAGCGCATCCAGCGCGCTGATCGTGTCGGGCACGATCATCGGCTGGCGAAGACTGGCGCTGATCGACAGCTCCCCCCCGCCCAGGATGCGATCCAGCAAATCCTTCGCCTGCACGACCCCGACCACGTTATCGATTGACCTGTCGGACACTACGAAGCGCGAGTGCGGCGCCGCCTTCAAAGCCGCCATGATTGCACCGGGCGGATCCGACTGGTCGATCCAGGCCAGTTCGGTGCGCGGCGTCATGATGGCGCGCACGGGCTTGTCGGCCAGCCGCAGCACGCGCTCGATCATGTCCCGCTCCTCCATTTCCAGCACGCCGATCTGCTCGCCTTCGATCAGCAACGCCTTCAGTTCTTCTTCCGTCACCGACTGGCGGGACGCGGGATTGACCCCGAACAGCCGCAGGATGCCAGCCGAGGAGATGCCCAACAGCCAGACCGCGGGACCGACGACACGCGACAGCACAGCGACCGGGCGGGCGACGCGGCAAGCCATCAGCTCCGGCGCCCGCAACGCGAGTTGCTTCGGCACCAGTTCCCCCAGAACCAACGTCAGAAAGGTGGTGACGATGACCACCACCGCCAGCGCCAGGGTATCGGCGAAACCGGCAACCCGGGGAATGGTCTCCAGCCAGGCCTGCAGGTCCGAGGCGATGCGGGCGCCACCGAACACCCCTGTCAGCACG
Source organism: Rhodopila sp. (assembly GCA_043739265.1). Classification (GTDB taxonomy): domain Bacteria; phylum Pseudomonadota; class Alphaproteobacteria; order Acetobacterales; family Acetobacteraceae; genus Rhodopila. The sequence continues at coordinate 2,830 of JAYUEJ010000028.1, forward strand.
CTGACCAAGGTGATGCCGACCTGCACGGTGGGCAGAAACCGATGCGGGTCGTCCGACAGCGCCCGCGCCTCCGCCGCCCCTTGGACGCCCTTGCGCTCCAACACCGCCAGCCGGGCACGCCGAACCGACACCAGCGCCAGCTCGCTCAGGGAGAACAGCCCGTTCAGCAGGATCAGCAGCAGGATGATAACGATTTCGAGACCGATGGTCATACGGGATTCCGGACGGGCGAGGGACGTGATCAACGCGAATTGTAGCGGTGTATCACACCTCCGCCGCGCATCTGAGCCGTTGATAAGGGATTCTAACAGGAGACCACCGATGCCCGCCATCGCCATACCGCTCAGTCTGCTCGGGCTGATACCGCTGATCGCTTTCGCCTGCGGCGCCGTGGGGCACATTCCCGAGACGGCGGAGCGCATGTTGGTTGCGCTGACCGACTATGCGGCGCTGATCCTGGCTTTCGCCGGAGGGGTGCATTGGGGTCTGGCGCTGCTGCCCGGCGCGGTGCGGCCTTCGCTGCGGATCAGCGCCGGGGTGCTGCCGCTGATCGTCGCCTGGGTCGGGCTGGCAATGGCGCGGTTCGTCGCGCCGTCGGTCGGGCTGGCGGTGCTGATCGCGGGGTATCTCGCCACCGTCCTGACCGAACACCGGGCCGCACGGCGGTTGCTGGTGCCATCGCATTACGTGTGGCTGCGCTGGTTGTTCTCGCTGGTCGCGGTGGCGATGATGGCGATGGTTTTGATCCTGCGCGGTGTCGGTCAGACCATTGTATTCTAATAATTTCTGGTCTCAAACCGGCGTTTATGATTTGTTAACCACTGCCCATTTCTTGACCGGAGCAGCCGCCGTGACACGTTCCATCCTCCCCGATTCCGCATCGTGCCCCGCCGCCCGACCCACTGCCTCCATCATCGCGTTCCCCGTTCGCAGGAAGCCACTGGCGTCCAAGCCGGTCGAATTGGCCGGGGGAGAGCGGCTGACCCGGGCGCTGGATACGCTGAATGTCGCGATGGCTGATCAGCGAACCGCCGTGGCCGCGTGGCGCGATGTCCTGGGGGAGTTCAAGGCGATCACCACCGGCCTGGACACCAGCCTGCAACACTACCGGTCGAACCTGCGGTCGCTCGCGACCAGTGTGTCCTCGCTGCACGCCAAGGCACGCTGTTTGGAGCAATGGGCGGACAGTGTGGCGGCGGCGGACTGATCCAGCCAATACCGCGTCGGGTGGGTCACGGTCGGCGGCGTGGTCGGCCTGGCATGGCCCCGGACCTATAGCGCCCGACGCGCGAACCGATGTTGCGTGCCACCTTTTCGCTTGCTTCGCTGTGGGCCGAGGAGTCCTGGACATGCCCCAAACCGCGCTGATCCAAAACCTGCGCCAGGCCCGGATCGTCCCCGTCGTCCGCACCAGCACGCCCGAACACGCCGCCACCGCCGTGGCATGGCTGGGAGCCGCCGGCATCCGGATCTTCGAGATCACCATGACCATCGCGTTGATCGCCTGCCTGTGCCGCAATCGTGAACCAGACGCTTACGGCGTTACGCATCGGGTCACCCTTTTGCGACATGACGGGGATTTCCGGTCGGCCTGACAGTGCGCTTTTGGGCGACGAACCAGCGTGGATTCAGAGATTTTTGGCGGCAGACGCCAGACACTGTTCGCTGCGATTTCCGCTTTCTCGGCGAACTTTGTATTGAACGCGGCGCTGTGCGTTGCGCCGACGACAGCGATGAACTGCCAACCGGCATTCAGGACGATTCTGCCCCGTGGAGTGGGCGGGTTGAGCTGGGCCTTGGCATTCAGCCGGAGCGGGTGCGGCCGCTTTGGCCGTCAGGGAATTTACGCGTATCCCGGCGAGCGGTGACACCGTGGTTAAGGTGGCCGGCCGCAGAATACGGCGCATGGAGCCGCGAAATCGCTCCAGCAAAAATGCCGAAAGTCGCGCTTAGGCGTTTGCCGGATTGGGAACGGCCCCGCTGGACCGGGGCCGCTTGGGCGATCGTCCGCGCGACGTACGGTGCCGGAAACGGGCGGCCGTTACGGACTGGATCCGCGACTTTTTTTAAGGCAGAGGAACGCCGATGAACGCCGATCAGCGTGCGCTCTCGCCGGGCGAATGGGTGTGGGCTTGATGAACCGGCCATTTGCCCGGCGACGGCAAGCTTCTGGCCTTTTTGGCGATCCTGACACAGGCCGGAACCGGCTCACCGCGGACAATCGCCACCTTTTGCCCGGACCGCGATCCAACCGCATCGGCGTTTATCTCGCTTATCGGCGTTCATCCGTCTGCAAAAAAAACACCCGAGCGGCCGGACACGGGCCGTTGCGGCGGGCGAGGGCCTGCCATCCACGCCTTTGTTTGCATAAGGCGACCCCTCACTATTATCGCTTCCGGTATGCGGCATTTCCCCATAGTCATGGCAAGGCTTGTCCGGGCCGCCTGGTGCCGCACATGCCGCGATAGTTGGCCCGGACCAGCCGTGCAACGAATTGAGGACCTGACAGAAGATTCGCCTATTGTTGGGCGTCTCCTAATCCTGCGCGAAGTCCCCGGACTTGCCGCCGGCTTTGTGGGTCACCCGCAGCCCCTCGATCCGCATCGACCGGTCCACCGCCTTGCACATATCGTACACCGTCAGCGCCGCGACGCTGGCCGCCGTCAGTGCCTCCATTTCCACCCCGGTTTGGCCGGTGGTGCGCACGGTCGCGGTAATTTCCACCGCGTTTGCCGCCGGATCGGCCGCCAAATCGACCTTCACGGATGAAATCGGCAACGGATGGCACAGCGGGATCAGGTCCGCCGTTCGCTTCGCCGCCATGATCCCGGCCAACCGAGCCACGCCCAGCACATCGCCCTTCTTCGCGGAACCCTGCTGGATCATTGCCAGCGTTGCGGGCTCCATCACCACCCGCGCCCTGGCCGTCGCGGTGCGCGCGGTCACCGGCTTGTTCGAGACATCGACCATCGCGGCGTTGCCGGCGGCGTCGAAATGGGTGAACCCGCTCATCAGGCGTTACCGTCCCCGAGCAACTGCCGCACCGCCGCTGCTACGTCGTCCTGACGCATCAAACTCTCACCCACCAGGTAGCAATTCGGCCCCACCACCGCCAACCGGCGCAGGTCGGCGGTATTGCGGATGCCACTCTCGGCGATCAGGAACCGATCCGGGGGCACCAGCGGAGCCAGCTCTTCCGTGACCGCAAGATCGGTCTTCAACGTCCGGAGGTTGCGATTGTTTATCCCGATCAACGAGGTTTCCAGCAGCAGCGCCCGATCCAGTTCCTCGCGGTTATGCACCTCAACCAGAACATCGAGATCGAGACTCATGGCGACCTGTTCCAGCTCGCGCGCCAGGGTATCCGTCAGGGCCGCCATGATCAGCAGAATACAATCCGCCCCCATCGCCCGGCTTTCGTAAACCTGCCAGGGATCGAGCATGAAATCCTTCCGCAGCACGGGCAGCCTGACCGCCGCCCGCGCGTCTTTCAGGTGATCCGGGTGTCCCTGGAAATGGACGCGTTCGGTCAGCACCGACAAACAGGTCGCCCCGCCGGCTTCATAGGCCCGTGCCAGCGCCGGGGGATCGAAATGCGTGCGGATCAGTCCGCCCGAGGGCGAGGCCTTCTTGATTTCCGCGATCAGCCCATACCGGCCGGCGATCGTGGCCTGCTTCAGCGCATAGCCGAACCCGCGCGTGGCATCGTGCCGAGCGGCGATGTCGTGCCGCAGTGCGTCGATGCCGCGCACCGCCTTACGTGCCGCCACGTCCGCCCGGACATCGGCGATGATGCGAGCCAGCACATCCGGCATCGCGCCAGTATCGCCAGCCCCATTATCGCCAGCCCCATTATCGCCAGCCCCAGTTTCGTCAGCCCCGGTTTCGTCTGTCATCATATATCCCCGGCGTTAAGCGACGCTGACCCGCCGCAAGGTCTGCAACGCGGCAAATGCGGCCCCGGATGCGATCGACCGCTCGGCGATGGCGACGCCGTCACGCAGATCCGTGGTTCGTCCGGCGACGATCAAGGCGGCAGCGGCGTTCAGCAGCACGGTGTCGTGATAGGCGCGCCCGTTATCCAGGGATTGAGCGCCCTGGAGAACAGCCTCCAACGCCGCGGCGTTGAAGCCGGCATCACCCCCCTGGATCGCCGCGATCGGAGCGCGCGACAGACCGGCGTCCTCGGGTTCCACGACGAAGCTGGTGATCGTGCCGTCGCGCAATGCCGTCACCTGATTTTGCCCGGCGACGGTCAGTTCGTCGAGCCCCATGCCATGCACGACCCAGGCGGCCTCATGCCCCAGCGCGGCCAGGGTTTCCGCCATCGGGCGGGTCCAGTCGGGGGCGAAGACGCCGGTCAATTGCCGCCGCACGCGGGCAGGATTGGCCAGCGGTCCGAGCAGGTTGAAGATCGTGCGGGTGCCGAGCTCGACCCGAGGGCCGGCGGCATGGCGCATCGACGGGTGATGGCGGGGTGCGAACAGGAAGACGCATCCGGCTTCCACCAAAATCGACGACAGCGATTCCATCGGCGCATCGATGTTAACGCCCAGCGCGGTCAGGACGTCGGCTCCACCGGTTCGCGAGGACAGTGCGCGGTTGCCGTGCTTGGCGACCGGAACGCCGCAACCGGCGACAACAAAGGTCACGGCGGAGGATACATTGAGCGTGCCGGCGCCGTCCCCACCGGTGCCGCAGACGTCGATCGCGCCGGCGGGGGCCTGTATCGCAGTCATCCGGGCGCGCATGGCGCGGACGGCGCCGGTGATCTCGGCAACCGTCTCACCGCGGATGCGCATGGCCATCAGCAGCGCGCCGATCTGCGCCTGGGTGGCCTCACCCGACATGATGATGTCGAACGCGGCCTCGGCCTGGTCGCCGGTCAGGGTCTCGCCGGCGGCAAGGCGAGCGATGGTCGGTTTCAGGTTGGTGGACATGGTTCAGGCGGCGTGGGCGACAGGTTTATGAGCCGGAGCGTTGGTGCCGCGCGCCAGGGCGAGAAAGTTGGCCAGGATGGCGTGACCATGCTCGCTGGCGATGCTTTCCGGATGGAACTGCACGCCGTGGATCGGCAGCGTGCGGTGATGCATGGCCATGATCACGCCGTCATGGGTCCAGGCGGTGGGAACCAGCGAGTCGGGCAGCGTGCCGCGTTCGACGATCAGGCTGTGATAGCGGGTGG
>JAYUEJ010000029.1:0-2663 GCA_043739265.1 Rhodopila sp.
TTTCAAACGACGCCGCATCATGCCACATGCCCTCCCATGAGACGAAGCACATGAGACGCAGCAGCCATCCTCCCGCCCCGGCCGACCTGCCACCCTCCCTCCGGATGCAGCGGTCCACCTTTCAGACCATCGTCTCCCTGCTGCCCTATCTGTGGCCGGTCGGGAACCCGGGCGCGCGCATCCGCGTCGTGGTTGCGCTGGTGTTTATGCTGCTGTCCAAGGTCGCCACCGTTTATGTCCCGGTGATCTACGGCCGTATCGTCGATACCCTGGCACCGAGCGACGCGGCAGCCGCGGCCTTCATCGTCCCGGTGGCGCTGATCGTGGCGTATGGAGCCATCCGGATCGGCGCGGCCGGCTTCGGCGAAATCCGCGATGCACTGTTCGCCTCGGTCCAGCAACGCGCCGTCCGGCTGCTGGCGCTGCGCACCTTCCGTCATCTGCATGCGGTCAGCCTGCGCTTTCACCTCGACCGCCAGACCGGCGGCCTGTCCCGGGTCATCGATCGCGGCGTACTCGGCATGCAGTCGGTGCTGCGCCTGGCCGTCTTCAACGTCGTTCCAACGGCACTGGAACTGGTGATGGTCACCGCCATCATCTGGCACATGTTCGACTGGCGCTATGCGGTCGTGACCTGCCTCGCGGTGATCGTCTATGTCGCTTTCACCGCCGTCCTCGCCGGCCGCCGCGGCCGTTATCGCCGCACGATGAACGACACCGACAACGACGCGTCCACCAAGTCGCTGGACAGCCTGATCAACTACGAAACGGTAAAATATTTCGGCAACGAGGAACACGAGGCACAGCGCTACGACGGCGCTTTGGCCCGTTATGAACGCGCCGCCGTCCGGGTCCAGGTGTCACTGAATGCGCTGAATCTGGGCCAGGCCGCGATCATTGCGATTGGCTTGACCCTGATCATGCTGCTGGCGGCATCCGGCATGCGCGACGGCACCATGACCGTCGGCAAATTCGTCGTGGTCAACACCTATCTGATCCAACTCTACCAGCCGCTGAACTTCCTGGGCGTGGTGTACATGACCATCAAGCAGGGCCTGGTCGATATGGAGCAGATGTTCGCCCTGTTGCGCGTTCAGCGTGAGATCGCCGACCAGCCCGGCGCCGTGGCGCTTAAGGCGCACTTGTCGGAAGGCTCCGCCGGCGAGGTCGTTTTCGAAAACGTCCATTTCGGCTACCAGTCCAACCGCGTGATTCTGAAAGGCATCGACTTCACCGTCCCGGCCGGCGGCAAACTGGCGATCGTGGGCCCCACCGGGGCCGGCAAATCCACCATCAGCCGGCTGCTGTTCCGATTCTACGATGTGACCAGCGGTGGCATCCTGATCGACGGCCAGGATATCCGGACCGTCACCCAGGACAGTCTTCGACACGCCATCGGCGTGGTGCCGCAGGACACCGTGCTGTTCAACGACACCATCCGGTACAATATCGGCTACGGCCGACCCGGCGCGTCCCAGGCCGAGATCGAACAGGCGGCTCGGCTTGCCCAGGTCCATGATTTCGTCCTGAAACTGCCCGAGGGCTACGACACCCGCGTCGGCGAACGCGGGCTGAAACTCTCCGGCGGCGAAAAGCAGCGAGTCGCCATTGCCCGTACCATCCTGAAAGACCCGCGTATCCTGATCCTGGATGAGGCCACCAGCGCCCTGGACAGCCGCACCGAACAGGACATCCAGGCGGCGCTCAGTGCGGTATCGAACCGCCGGACGACCCTGGTGATCGCTCACCGGCTGTCCACCGTCGTCGATGCCGATGAGATCATCGTTCTGCAGGAGGGCCTGGTGGCCGAACGCGGCAGCCATGCCACGCTGCTGGCCAAGGACGGCCTGTATGCGCGGATGTGGACGCTGCAGGCCGCCGAACATGACCTCGAACCCGCTGAATAGGGTGCGTTTCCCTGGAACGGGACCCGCTTTCCTCCAATGAAGGACCACGCCGATGTCGGATGACCTGAACGAAGCCCCTGCCCATCTCAGCCACGCCGGCGCGGTGGTGGATAAGGCGATCGAATACATGATGCAGCAAAACCTGGGTTCGCTGGCCATCGCTTCGGCGCTGTTGGGCGGTTCGATGGCCCTGCTCGCGCGTTCCATGGCGGACGAGGCCATCATCGGCATCCTCCAGAACGCGATCGGCAGCGTTCGATCCGGTGAATTGCGGGAACACCAGGATCTAAATGGGCATTAAGCGGCGAATCCGGTCAGACTCATCCTTGACGCCGCCGCCATGTGTCGCCATAAGCCGCCACTTCCGATCAGTTCTAAGGATTAAAGTGCGATGTCGCGTCGCTGTGAAATCACGGGTAAGGGCGTTCTCAGTGGCAATAACGTCAGCCACGCCAACAACAGGACCCGTCGCCGTTTTCTGCCGAATCTGCAGATAACGTCGCTGTTGTCCGATATCCTGGGCTTTGAGGTCCGTATGCGCCTGTCCACCCGTGCCATTCGCACGGTTGAACACAACGGTGGCATCGACGCCTTTCTGCTCGGCAAGGCGAATACCAAGCTGACCATCGAAGGCAAAGCGCTGAAGCGCCGCATCGAGAAAGCTCAGGTCAAGCGCGCCGCCGCCGCCGCCTGATACCGGCTGGTTTGGCAATACCGTTATGGCCGGGTTGTTCCGGCCATAACGTAACAGCGTGC
>JAYUEJ010000030.1:0-2661 GCA_043739265.1 Rhodopila sp.
TCGCCTCTTTCAGTCGCCCCGATCAGTCGCCCCGATCAGTCGCCCCTGGTAGGCATATGGTCCCGCAGCACGCGGTTCATCAGCGCCTGCCATCCCGATCCGGTCCGCCGGTAGGCATGCAGCACGTCGGGATCGAGCCGCAGCGTCTGGTTAATTTTTTTGTCCGCCTTCACCGGCCGTCCGCGACCACGACGCGGTATCTCGGCTGCCGCGGGGCCAAAAACCTCCGCTATCGCTGCTAAAGCCGGACGCGCATGACGGATTTCATGTGGCGTCCATCCTGGATTGTCCTCGTCGGGGTGAGACGCCGGATCGTCGTCAGCCGTGGCTGGTCCGGCCGGACCACGCTTTATTTCCATGATACCTCTGCTTTTCCTTATCTGTTCGCCGTGCGGAAACGAATGACATGAACCACGGCGTGAAGACGCACGCCAGGAAGGGTTCGCACCCGTATCCGCTGCTCGCCATGGTCCCGACGACGATCCTTCCAACCGGTGTGTGGACCCCGTTCGCTGCGCCAATGCTGCCTTTGGATGAGCAAATTGGGCCAAGGCAGACTTCGCGGATCACCGGGATCGCGTGAATTTGGCCGGACGAGGTCAATAATCGGTTAAACGCCAGGCGTTTGATATTCAGAAGCGGGATAACAAGCCGAACCGCATCGAATCCGCTACGACGGCTTTAACAGTCGCAGCACCACGCCTTCCGTCAGGATTTGCGGCAGCACCTCCGGCTGGCCGCCATGGGCTGGGAAGAATACGTACAATGGCACGCCATCGCGCCCGTTCTGGCGCAGGAACGCAGTGATCGCCGGGTCCTGGCGGGTCCAATCCCCCTTTAGATAAGTCACGTCACCTGCCGCGAAGGCCTGCGCGACCGAGTCAGTGGCGATCGCCACACGCTCATTCACGAGGCACGTCACACACCAGGCCGCGGTCATATTCACGAATACCGGCCGTCCGGCGGCCCGCAGCGCGGCGAGCCGTTCGGGGGTGTAAGCCTGTGCCGAGGCTGGCGTGCCCGCCGCCCCTTGGGCACCGACCGGCGCGGCGGAAATCCCCGACAGCACCGCCAGCGCGGCCAGCACCGCAACCAGCGCCGCCGCCTGCCCAAAGCGGCGCGGCTGCACCGCGGACGCCTGCGTCACGCCGAATACCCAACCGGCAAAGCCCACCAGCACAAGCCCCGCGGCCGTGGCCAAAACGCCATCGGATCCAGCCTCCTGACTCACCACCCAGACCAGCCATGCCGCGGCACCGTACATCGGGAACGCAAGCGCCTGCTTCAGCAAATCCATCCAGCGTCCCGGTCGCGGCATCAGCCTGGCCAGACCGGGCATCGATACCAGGGCGACGTAAGGTGCGGCGAGGCCGAGGCCCATCACGGCGAACACCAGCAGGGTGATGGCGGGTGGCGCGGCCAGCCCGGCGGCGATCGCCACGCCCATGAACGGGGCGGTGCAGGGTGTCGCCACCAGAACCGCCAGCAATCCGGTGAAGAAACTGCCGGCCATGCCGTGCCGCCCGGCCAGTCCGCTGCCGGTACCGCTCAGGCTGGCTCCCACCGCGAAAACGCCGGACAGGTTCAGGCCCACGGCGAACAGCAGCCACGTCATGCCCGCCACGAAAATGGGGGACGAGAACTGAAACCCCCATCCCGCCGCGGTTCCCGCCGCGCGTGTGGCCAGCAGCGCCCCCGCCAGGGCCATGAACGTCACCAGCACGCCCGCCGTGTAGGATAAAGCGTGGCCGCGGCCCGTTCCGGCGTGACGCGCGAGGGCGACCGCCTTCATGGCCAGGATGGGGAACACGCAGGGCATCAGGTTCAGGATCAGTCCGCCCAGGAACGCGAACACCAGAATCTGCTCCAGCGGCGGGATCTCCGCGGTTGGCATCTGGGGTAGAAGCAGCGATCCGGGCTGCGCGTTGACCACCACATCGGTCCGCATTCCCGATCGATCGCGCACCGACAGCACGCCGGAGAGGGTGGTCGAGGCTGCGAACCCGTTCGCCGGTTTCAGTGCCAGCGTGAACCCTCCGGCACGCACCGAGAGCGGCTGCGCGGCTTCGTCGCGGATGCGATCCGGTTGGTCCGGAATGAACCAGGCATCGGTCACCGTGGCCGTGGACAATTCCGGTCCTTGCACGGACAGCGTGCCGTCCGGCGCGATATGGGCGGACCAGGGCGAGGGCCTCGGCACCGCACGGTCATGCCGCGCGAACAAATCCGCCTGTGCCGAGGGGCTGGGCGGGCCGATGGGGAGGGTGAGGGAAAAATCGCCCTGTTCGGGCACACAAATGTCCTTGCACACCAGCCATTGGGCGTGGGCCGCGATCGAGCCGTCGGCCGGCGTCAGGGTGACCGGCAGCAACACCTCGCCGGTGTAGGCATAGGTCATGATCGGGCCCTCGGCCACGCGGTCGGGCGTTGGCCAGTCGATCGGCGACTGTGTCCCGGATTCGATGGTCAGTTCCGGCGGCACCCCGGCATCGCCAGGGTTTTTCCAATAGGTATGCCAGCCTTCCGCCATGCGCAGCCGCAGACCGACCCGCAATGGCGTTCCAGGCTGGATCGCATCGGTGTCGGTTACCACGGTCGTGACCGCCCGTTTACTGGTGACCGGCGCGCTTTCCAGCGCCAGGACAGGAAACGCCGCCATCG
>JAYUEJ010000031.1:0-7994 GCA_043739265.1 Rhodopila sp.
GTGGAAGCGTCGGAGCATCGGGAGTTCGGCCGAGCCTATGTCGATATCGCCGACGATTGTGCGCTGTTCCAGGGCGTGTGGGCGAAGGGCGGGCGTGAGCAGGTGTGGATGAGCCATGGCGACCGGGTGACGACATTGGCGCCGGGCTTCCGCGTGGTCGCGACCAGCGAGGGCGCGCCGTTCGCCGCGATCGCCGACGATGCGCGACGGTTTTATGGCGTGCAGTTCCATCCGGAGGTCGTGCATACGCCGCACGGCGCGCAGTTGTTGCGCAACTTCACGCATGATGTCGTTGGTTTGTCGGGTTCCTGGACCATGGCCGGTTTCCGGGCGACCGAAATTGCTCGGATCCGGGCGCAGGTTGGCAGCGGACGGGTCATCTGCGGGTTGTCGGGCGGAGTGGATTCGTCCGTCGCGGCGGTGCTGATCCATGAGGCGATCGGCGACCAGTTGACCTGCATCTTCGTCGATCACGGGATGCTGCGGCTGAATGAAGCGGATGAGGTGCTGGCGACGTTCCGCGACCGGTTCAACATCAGGCTGGTGCATCGGGATGCGTCGGATCTGTTCCTGGGGGCGCTGGAAGGCGTTACGGACCCGGAACTGAAGCGCAAGACGATCGGGCGCTTGTTCATCGAGGTTTTTGAGGAAGAAGCGGCGAAGCTTGGCGGGGCCGACTTCCTGGCCCAGGGCACGTTGTATCCGGATGTGATTGAAAGCGTAAGCTTCACCGGCGGCCCGTCTGTTACGATCAAGTCACATCATAATGTTGGTGGTTTGCCGGAACGGATGCGAATGAAGCTGGTGGAACCGTTGCGGGAACTGTTCAAGGATGAGGTGCGGGTGCTGGGGCGTGAACTCGGTATTCCAGAAACGATCGTCGGCCGGCATCCGTTTCCCGGGCCGGGGCTGTCGATCCGCATTCCGGGGCCGATCTCGCGGGAGAAGGCGGATATTCTGCGGAAGGTAGATGCGATCTATCTGGAGGAAATTCGGTCTGCTGGGCTGTATGACGCGATCTGGCAGGCGTTCGCGGTGCTGTTGCCGGTGCGGACTGTCGGCGTCATGGGTGATAGTCGCACCTACGATATGGCCTGTGCGCTGCGGGCGGTGACCAGTACGGATGGGATGACGGCGGATGTGTATCCGTTCGATATGGCGTTCCTGACGCGGGTCGCCGGCCGGATCGTGAATGAGGTGCGGGGGGTGAACCGGGTGACGTATGATATCACCAGCAAGCCGCCCGGGACGATCGAGTGGGAATGAGCGGATCAGCGTGATCTGGCATTCAGGTTTGCCGCCGGCCGCTTAACGGTCGGTTGGCGGTGCGGGAGCGCGACCTTCGCCGCCCGGGTGTTCGGCGTGCCTGACGATCGTTTCGGCGAGAAACTGTGTGCCTGGCTGCGGTTGAAACAAGGTGCCGCTGCCAGCAAAGCGGATATCCGTGCCTTCAGCAAAGGTGAAATCGCGCACTTCAAGATCCCGCGTTACATCCGGTTGGTGGACGAATTCCCAATGACCGTTACTGGAAAGATGCAGCAGTTCGCCATGCGGCGGCAGAGGATCGAGACGTTGGGGTGGACGCCGCAAAAGACCGCCTGAGGCAGCGTTCACCGGGCGCGGGTCGCGACGTTCGATGGGATGAAACCGGACTCGCTCCCGCTGCGAACCATGATGATCATAGCAACCCGCGTTCGATGCGTTGCCGTCCTGCCGGCGCGGGCCGGGGTGACCGCCGCGAAGTGTCAATATGAACGCGGGCTGGTATGACGTTACATCACTTGGGCAAAGGAAAAGATTATGTCGCTCTCCATTGTTATGCGCGAACACGGTGGTCCAGAGGTTTTGACCGCGGTCGAGACCGAAACGGGAAATCCGCCACCAGGCCATATCCGCCTGCGGCAGACGGCGGTCGCAGTCAATTTCCACGATATTTATGTCCGGACTGGCCAGTATCGGACTCTGACCTTACCGGGGATCCCGGGGCTTGAGGCGGCTGGCGTGGTCACCGACACAGGCCCGGGCGTCACAGGCTTCAAATCCGGTGATCGCGTCGCCTACATGACCTACGGCTACGGCGGCTATGCCACGGAACGCAATCTGTCAGCCGATCTCGCTGTCAAAATTCCCGCCGGTGTCGATGATGTAACGGCCGCGTCGGTCTATCTGAAAGGTCTGACGGCCGAGATGCTGGTGCGCCGGGTGCATCCGATCAAATCGGGTGAGACGATCCTGGTTCACGCCGCGGCGGGTGGTGTCGGCAATCTGCTGGTGCAATGGGCGGTCAGGCTTGGGGCCAAGGTGATCGGAACCGCCGGCAGTGCGGAAAAGTTGGCATTCGCCCGTCAGGCCGGTTGCTCGCACGTCATCAACTATCGCTCGGAAAACTTCGTCAAGGCGGTCCTGGATATCACCGGCGGGCTTGGTGTCGATACGGTTTACGATTCAGTCGGGCGTGATACGTTCAAAGGCTCGCTTGAGTGTTTGGCCCAATGCGGGCATCTGGTGAACTTCGGGCAATCGTCCGGGCCGGTCGATGCGATTGCACCGAGTGAATTGTTTGGCAAGTCTTTGACCCTGTCGCGGCCAAATGTGTTCCACTATGCCCAGAAGAACCGATCGACATTGGAAGAAGTCAGCGCCGCGCTATTTGATGGTTTTGTCGAAGGCTGGTTGACCGCGCCCGCGCCTGTCCTGCTGCCCCTTGCCGATGCCGCCGAGGCGCATCGCCTGGTGGAATCGCGCGCGGTCAGCGGTTCGGTGATCTTGCGCCCTTGAGTGCCGGGTTGGCGAGGCTGTTCACCGGAATGCGCAGGGCAATCGGGTGAAGCAGGCAATTCTCGCAGGACGCACCGTTTTGTGCGTTACGACCGGCGGGGGGGGCGCCAGATGGGCAGGTCTCGGTTGGTGCCTGCCATGAATTTATGGGCGAGCCACCTGGTCTGTATCAGCCTTGATCAATGACAGGCTGCGCGATCGCCGCCCGGGCGGGGTGACAAGCGTGGTGTCCCGGCCAGGGGGAACGTGCAAAGGGGGAACGTGCAATGCGCGCGTTCGTTCATTCGGTTTTCAGTTTTAACACGGAGGCAAACCGGAGGCTCACGAAGACCACTGAGAGTCGCTGTGCTTGCACTTCGGGACCTGACGGCCCGCGATTTTGGATTGGCGATCGCGGTGGATTGAAACAGCGGTGGATTAAAACAGCGGTCCGGGACTGCCGGAAGCATTTTATGGCGCCGCGAGTGGCGCCACTGCGTCGAGAGGCGGCGATTTCTCAGTGGCCCTTCGCGGCCCTCGCGCTGTCTCCGTGCAAAAAAATTCCAGGCCTGACACCCACTCCACAGAACAACGGCAAGACACCGGACAGCAATACAACGGCTGGCCGATTGCCCCAAACCACTTGCATTGACTGAGTAAATCCTTGATTCCCGCAAGGAACAGAAGAGCATTTTCACGATGACCGGGATATTGCCCTAGGCCGCCACCGACGGCATGACGCGGCGGGTTCGGCCCAACGGGCGCGGCACCGGATGCACCAGGTGGCTCGGACACGTCGCGCCACGACGTACAAAGGAGGACGCGCGGTTCCCAGTCATCGTTAAAATTCTGTAGAACGCATTTGGGTCAACCAGGACGTTGGAACGCCAAGAACGCCAACAAACCGCGTTCACCGTCCAACACCGAGACGTGGCTGCCATCAGGCCGTCCCTTGAGCGGCCCCTTACTCATTCATCAGCTTTTTCGGTGACCTGGCGACCTTGGCGTTTCAACTTTGTTTATTCACCCGATTGCCCTGCCGGGATGCGGCATTTCCGGCATCAGGTGCATTGTCGTCATTCTGGCGCAGGTCGGTATCCACGCCGTGCGCAGCGCGGATTCAGGCGTTATACCAACCGGCGTTGAGTTTGACTCTCGCCCCGCACTGTCATGGCCCGGACAACAAGCCGAGCCATGACGGAACTTCGGTGGCGGTACGGCAATCTCAACGCCGGCTGGTATCAACCGCGCTTTGCCCGCCACACAGCACCGTTCAAAGAGCAATCATCGACCGCTCGTAGAAGTCGTAACGGCTGGCATGACCGGTCCGCGGGTCGCCCACGCCATCCCGGTAAGCAATAAACTGATCCAGGGCATCCTCCCAAAGCGTGTCTCAAACGCTGTCGGGTAGAATCCGTCAGCTCCGCGTCGGGCAAGCGCGGAGATGTCAAGAAAATTCCAAATGCGATTCCCCTGCGTCGCCAGTATTGACTGCGGCGCAACGCTTCCCACTTGCGTATTAGTGAAAGAGTACTCATGGGCAACCGGTTGTCCTGGCGTCCGGGCTTTCTGCGGCGCACGAGAACGGCGACACAGCCCCGGGTGCGGGCGGCTTTTCGGTTGTTGCGCGTCTCATTCAGGCTGCTGGCCGCCGGCGCGTTAATCTGTGCGCTGGTTTGGGGCACTTTGCTGGAGGCACGCTCGGCCTTTCTACAATCGACCCTGCTGTCGCGCTGGGCCGGAACCATGACGTTCACCCCGGCGCCAGGCACCAGCCCGACCGCTCATTTTCCGGCCGATGGCCCGTATGATCAACGGCTGGGCTATGCGCAACTTCCCGACTTCGTCGATACCCTCATTGAAGCCCGCTACGAAATCGAACGTCAGGCTGTCCCCTCGCCGACGCTCGCCTGGTTCATCGACCATGGCTTTTATGCGCCGTATCAGCAGAAGGACCGGACGGGACTGACTCTTTACGACCGAACGGGTACGCTTCTTCATAACGCCCAATACCCGGCAATTATCTACCACGATTTCGACGAAATCCCCCCGCTCGTTGTGAACACGCTGCTGTTCATCGAGGACCGGCACTTGCTTGATCAGGGCAATCCGCATCGTGATCCGGCGGTCGAGTGGCGGCGGTTCCTGCGGGCCGCCGCGCAGCGCCTTGCGCGTGTGATCGATCCGAATATACGCGGCGGAGGCGCGAGTACGCTGGCGACCCAGATCGAAAAATTCCGCCATTCGCCGCAAGGCAGGACCGACGCTATTGGAGAAAAACTGCGGCAGATGATCAGCGCCGCTCTGCTGGCCTACCACGATGGTCCCGACACGATTGAGGCGCGCAAGCGGATTGTGGTCACCTATCTCAACGCAACCACGCTGGCATCGCGTCCGCGTTTCGGGGAGATCATTGGTATCGGTGATGCCCTTTTCGCCTGGTTCGGCACCGAGTTGGCCGAGGCCAACCGGGTCTTGAAGGAGCCGGCCAACACGCCGGCGGCGCTTGCACGCAAAGCCCGGGTCTATCGCGAGGTACTCGGCCTGCTGCTCGCCGGACGCCGCCCGGCTTACTACCTGGGGATCGACCGCGGACCGCTGGAGGCATTGACGGATAGATTTCTCGATTGGCTGATCGAGGCCCGGGTGATTGATGTCGCCCTGGGGGAGGCCGCGCATGCCGCGATGCTGCGCGTGCTGCCAGAGTCGCCGACGGCCCCCCACGTCTGCTGTGTTGCCAGGAAGGCAACGAATGCGCTGCGGACGGAGCTGCTGAGCACGCTGAACGTCGCAAGCTTCTACGATCTGGACCGGCTCGATCTGACCGGTTTCTCGACGATCGATCTACCGGCACAGACCCGGGTCAGTGAAATTCTGGGGCGGCTCAACGACCCCGACTTCGTGGCGGCGCATCACCTTGTCGGCTTCCACCTGCTGCCCGCCATTCGCAATCTGAAATTGAACTACAGCGTCGTGATCTACGAGCGCGGCGCTGACCATGACGAGGTGCGGGTGCATGCCGACAGCCTGGACGAGCCATTCGACATCAATTCCGGCGCCAAGTTGATCCTCGGCTCAACCGCCAAATTCCGCACCCTGGTCACCTACCTTAACATCGTGACCGCGCAGCACGGCCGCTACGCGGATCGGCCGGCAGCCGAACTGGTGGCAGCGGCGCCGAAACGCGATCCGTTAACGGCCTGGGCGATGACGTGGCTTGCCGGGGCGCCGGAACGCGGCCTGCGGCCAATGCTGGAAGCGGCCATGCAGCGCCGCTACTCCGCGGCTCCGGGAGAGTTCTTCACCAATAGCGGCGTGCATCAGTTCCATAATTTCGAGCCATGGGAGGATTTGACCCGGCCGACGGTGGCGGATGCGTTCGAGAACTCGATCAATCTGGTTTACGTCCGGCTGATGCGCGACATCCGGGAGTATTTCATTGCACAAAACATGGATGCGGCTCGCATCATGGCCGATTCAAGCGACGACGTGCGTGAGGCCTATCTGCGCCGCTTTGCCGACCAGGAGGGCCGGACCTTCGTGGATCGGTTCTATCGGCAATATCGCGGCCTGAACACGGCGGCGATCTGGGCACTGGTCGTGCGCCACGGGCGCGCCGGGATTGACCGGCGTGTGACCCTGTTCCGCTCCGTGCGCCCGCTTGGTTCGGTTGCCGATTTGCGCTCGTTCCTCACCGCGCACGTACCGTCGGTGCATCCGGATGAGGAGGAACTGCCCGCCCTTTACAGCAAGTATGGACCCGATCGGTTCTCCCTGGCCGACCGCGCCTATATCGCAGGCGTGCATCCGCTCGAAATCGCAGTCGTTTCGTATCTGCTCGATCACCATGGTGCCCCTGAGTCGGAGGTGCAGAGGCAAACGGCTTCTCAGCTTCAGGACGCCTATGCCTGGCTTTTCAAGACGCACAGCCGGCACAAGCAGGACGTTCGTTTGCGCATTCTGCTTGAGGAGGACGCCTTCGACCGGATTTTTGAGGATTGGCGCCGACAGGGCTACCCATTTAGCCACCTGGTTCCGTCGCTTTCGACCGCGATCGGCAGCTCCGGCGATCGGCCGGATGCGCTGGCGCAACTGATCGGAATCGTACTCAATGGCGGTGTGCGCAAGTCCACTCTGGACTTCACTCGGCTGGCGTTCGCGGTCGGCACGCCATACGAAACCGTGCTTGCCGCGCATCCATCCATAACCGAACGCGTGATGGAGCCGGAGGCCGCCGAGGTGATTCGGCAGGCGCTGATGGGCGTCGTGAAGAACGGTACCGCCAAGGGGCTGCGCGGCGCCTATATCGATCCTGACGGACAGGCAATAAAACTGGGCGGCAAGACTGGCACCGGCGACAATCGCACCGACACGTTCGCTCGAAGCGGCGCGCTGATTTCCTCGCGTCCGGTCGATCGCACGGCGACTTTCGTTTTCTTTTTGGGCGACCGGTTCTATGGCACGGTCACTGCCTATGTCGCAGGCCAGGAGGCCAGCCAGTATAGCTTCACAAGCGCGCTCGCGGTCCAGGTGCTTAAACTGCTGGAGCCGGCGTTGAAACCGCTCATCTTCCCGTCGCCAGGACAAGAAATCGGCCTGTCCCCCGGGGCTGTCGCGGCAACCGCGGCGCTTCCCTGAGCCAGTCCGCGCGACGCTCGGTCACATCGTTTTATGTTACTTCGTGTCCGCTTGATTACTTTCCCACGACTGGCACGAACGAACCAAATGTTAATGCGAAACCGGACAACACCGATCGGCGAAAGCGGTTTTGCAAGCTCTCACGACACCTCGTCGGCCGCGCAGGCGTTTCACACGCTGGCCTGCGACCCCCGGCCGTGACAAGCTTCGCCAACCAACGAAAAGGCGAAACGCACATGGTCACCTTGGGCAGCGGCGACTACATCTACGAACCGGTCGAGGATTGGGCAAAACTGCCCCCGGGCTGGACGTTCAAGGAAATCGGCGGCATCGGCGTGGACAGCAAAGACAACGTCTATGTCTTCAACCGCGGTGAGCACCCGATGATCGTGTTCGATCGCGACGGCAATTTCCTGCGTGCCTGGGGCGAAGGGCTGTTCCCCCGCGCGCATGGCGTGTTCGTGGCACCGGATCAGACGCTGTGGCTGACCGACGACGGCGACCATACCGTCCGCCAATGCTCCCTGGACGGAAAAGTGCTGCTGACTCTGGGCACCTCCGGCAAACCGTCACCGTATATGAGCGGTGACCCGTTCCAT
>JAYUEJ010000032.1:0-2660 GCA_043739265.1 Rhodopila sp.
GACAGTCCGCCGCCGTTGGTGTTGACCGCCAATGCGCCGCCGGGCGCTATCCGGCCGCCCTCCACGAACGGGCCACCCTCGCCCTTGGCACAGAATCCCAGATCCTCCAGGAACAGGATCGTGTTGATGGTGAACGCGTCATACAGCGCCACGACGTTGATATCCGACGCTTTCACCCCGGCCGCCCGATATGCCTGCGCGCCGGACTCGATCGCCCCGGTATGCGTCAGCACCGGCATGGAGCTGATCGAGGCATGCGTGATCGACTGCCCGCTGCCCAGCACATACACCGGCTTCTGCTTCATCGACCGCGCGCGGTCGGCCCGCACCAGCACGATCGCCCCGCCGCCATCGGTGACCAGGCAGATATCGCGGACGGTGAACGGATCGCTGATCGGGCGCGCATTCAGCACATCGGCGATGGTCAGTGGGTGCTTCTCCCAGGCCAACGGATTGAGCAGCGCCCAGTCGCGCGCCGCCACCGCCACAGCCGCCATGTGTTCCCGGGTCGTGCCATACTCGTGCATGTGCCGGTTGGCCGCCATCGCATAGGCGGTTGCCGGCAGGAACGGCCTGAACGGCGTCTCATACGGATTGAATTCCCGCGCACTGGACGCTCGGCGTCCGACCGTGCGCTGCGTGCTGCCGTAGGCGACCACGGCGACCGAACACAATCCTGCCTCCAGCGCCGCATGCGCATGTGCGACATGGACCTCAAACGACGACCCGCCGACGATGGTGCTGTCGGTGTAGGCGTTCGGCAGTCCAAGATACTCGACCAACGACATCGCCGAGGTCCGAGCCTGAGTGGTGGCGCAGAACAAGCCATCCACATCGCGCAGGCGCAGGCCGGCATCGACCAGCGCGCGGTGAATACCCTGCGCCATCAGGTCCAGGGGACTCATGAGTGCCGCGACCGCGCCGAGATCGGATTCGGCGGCACCGACGATGGCGACGCTGCCGCTTGTGACGCCGGTCATCACGCGCCCTCCACCGGGGTGAACACGGGGTAAGGGTCTTCGTCGTCGTCCGGGGTGTGGACGCGGACTTTCACCCGCATGCCGATCTTCACCCGGTTCGGCTCGATGTCTTCGATCCGGCTCATCAAACGGAACCCTTCGTCCACATCGACGAGGCATACGTTATAGGGTTCGCCCTGCCGCGGATGCACCACGGTGGTGGCATGCACCGTGCCCAGCCCGTTGCTGACCCGCCATTCCAAATCCGCCGCCCCGGTCTTTGGTGCGATGACGCGCGGATAGAACACCACCTGATCACAGGACGGACTGAACTGGTACCCCAACTGCCCCCGCTTGAGGTGCGCGATATAGGTCGCGAGTGGTGATTCGGCCGCATTCGGCATGGCACTGTTTCCCCTGGCATCTCATCCGGCACGCTAGCAACGCGCGGGCTCGCGGACCAGCCGTTCCTGACCGGCTGCCTGTGACGCGGCCGGTTATTGTCATTGCGCGGAGAGTAGCGCGGCGGCACTCTGTTGCCTGGTGCGGACATTGTGCTTAATGGGCGCGTCGCTACATTGGAAGCACGTCCAGATAGTTTGAAGGAGAGCGAAACGTGAAGGCATCGCTGTTTTATCTGCCGAGCATCGGCAGCCGTGCGGAGATTGAATCGGGCATGGCGGGCATGCGACCCGAGCTTTATCAGCGGATGCTGGGGGAGCTGTCGGAGCAGATCAGGCTGGCGGACGATCTGGGGTATGACTCGGTCAGCTTTACTGAGCACCATTTTCATATCGAGGGGTTCGAGGTTTCCAACAATCCGGTATTGCTGGATCTATACTTCGCGATGCAAACCAAGCGTATCCGGGTGGGTCAGTTGGGGATCGTGCTGCCGGCGGCCAACCCGATCCGGGTCGCCGAGGATATCGCGATGCTGGACCACATGACCGGTGGGCGGGCGAACGCTGGGTTTGCCCGGGGGTATCAGCGGCGTTGGGTGGATATCATGGCGCAGCAGACGCATGGCGTCAGCGGGGCGTTGCCGCATCAGCACGATGCGATCGATGCCGCCAACCGGGCGGCGTTCGAGGAGAATTTTCAGATTATCAAGAAGGCGTGGACGCAAGAGATGCTGACTCACGATGGTCAGTTCTGGAAGGTGCCGGCGGGGGAGACTCCATGGGTGCTGGATACGACTGAGAAGTGGGGCAAGGGGGTGGAGAACGGTGTGTTGCGGTCGGTGGGGGTGGTGCCGAAGCCGTTGCAGAAGCCGCATCCTCCGATTTTCCTGCCGTTCGCATCGTCGGAGAGTTCTATTCGTTGGGCGGCGAAAGAGGGCGTGACGGCGATCCTGCCGGCGATGCTGCCGGTTTATGAGAACCATCTTTACGATGTGTATGCCGAGGTTTCGGGGCGTCCGCGGGGGCTTGGGACGGGGTTGTTGCGGGATGTGATCATTGCGGATACGGATGAGGAGGCAATGGCGCTGTGGCGGGATTCGGGGCAGTTTTCGGGTCGGGCGTGGTTTGAGCCGTTTGGATTCCGCCGGGGGATGCAGGACCCGAAGACCGGCGCGTTCCTGACGCCGGAGGAGGCGGTGCAACAGGGGTATATCCTGGCCGGGTCGGTCGATACGGTCATCCGCGGGTTGGAGGCGAACATGAAGCGGCAGACCGTGGATTGGGTATTCTGTTATACTTA
>JAYUEJ010000033.1:0-2656 GCA_043739265.1 Rhodopila sp.
TGGAGATCGACCGCTCCGTTTAGAATGCCAACGCGGATGGAACCGAGGAGGCTATCCTGCCAAAGACCGCAGCACCGAAGAAGACCGCCGCCAAAGGCGTGCTCAGCCTGAAGGTAGCCCTGAAAGACATCAAACCGCCGATCTGGCGCCGGATTCTGGTGCCAGACAGCATCAACCTGGGCGACCTGCATCTGGCCATTCAGATCGCCATGGGTTGGCACGTTTGCCACCTGCATGACTTCGCCATCGATGGCGAGCGATACGGCGATCCGGCCACCACGGAAGACGTCGCCAATGAGCGCAAGGTGAAATTGAACGCCCTGGTGAAAGCCGGCGTGACCCATTTTAGCTACACATACGATTTCGGCGATGGCTGGGACCATGCGGTTCTGATCGAGAACGCACCTCCGCCCAACGCCGCGCACGCCTTTCCGGCCTGCATCGCCGGCAAGCGGCACTGCCCGCCCGAGGATTGCGGCGGCGCCTGGGGCTATTCGGAGCTGCTGGAGATTGTCGCCGATCCGGCCCATCCTGAATACGAGGAGCGGCTTGGGTGGTTCGGCGAAGACAATTTCGATCCGGAGGCGTTTTCCGTTGCCGCGGCCGATCGCATGCTGGGGCTGGCGTTTCGGCGGAAAACCCCGCCAACCGCGTGAACCGCGCGCCCTTCGACCCGGGTCCGTGCGCCGTTCGACGATCCCGCACACTTGAAACAGTGGCGGCGCATCTGCCGCCTCAGATGACCCGAATCTCCTGCGGCGGCAGATCGGCCAGCAGTTCCGCCGCCGTCCTCCTGAACACTGGATGCAGCCAGTGTGGCGCTACGTCGGCAAGGGGTGCGAGCACGAATGCCCGCAGATGCGCCCTTGGGTGCGGCAGGATTGGGTCGGGCGAGTCGCGCACCAGATCGCCGATCGCGATGATGTCCAGATCCAGCGTTCGCGCCGCATTGGGGGTGCCGCGCCGACGGCCGCACGCTGCCTCCACCTGCATCAGCCGCGCCAGCAGCGCCGCCGGATCGATCGTCACACCCGGATCGGCCGACAAAGCCAACACCGCGTTGACATATAGCGGCTGACCGGACGGCGGAACCGGCGCCGATTCGTACCAGCGCGACAAGCCAACGACAGCCATATCGGGAAATGATTTAATAATATCAATTGCCTGCTGGCAGGTCTGCAATGCCGAGCGGCCATCGGCACCAGGCAGGTTGGCACCCACCCCGATCAAGGCTAGACAATCCAGGTCGGTGCCGTTACCGTTTCGATGTTCACTGAATTGACGCATTGTTGTCGTGATCGCTCCTGCCCTTTAGCCGGGATGCACCGCTTTCGGTCGTGTCCCATTTATTTGCAACCAGTATCTCAAGGTTATTCCAATGCCTCCCTTTCTGCCGAACGAACGTGTCGCTCTGTTCATCGACGGCGCCAATCTTTACTCGGCATCCCGCAATCTCGGGTTCGACGTCGATTACCGTAACCTGTTGAAATATTTTAAGGAACAGGCCAACGTTATTCGCGCCTACTACTACTCGGCGGTGCTGGAGACCGAGGAATACTCGCCCTTGAAGCCGCTGACCGACTGGCTGGCCTATAACGGCTACGCCCTGGTCACCAAGCCGGCGAAGGAATTCACCGACGCCACCGGCCGCCGCCGGGTCAAGGGCAACATGGATATCGAAATCGCGGTCGATATGCTCGAGATCGCCGACCGGGTCGATCACATCGTCCTGTTCAGCGGCGATTCGGATTTCCGCCGGCTGGTGGAGGCCGTGCAGCGCAAGGGCGTGCGGGTGACCGTGGTGTCCTCGGTTCGCTCCAGCCCGCCGATGGTGGCCGACGAATTGCGCCGCCAGTGCGACAATTTTCTGGAACTGCAGGAGATCGCGCCCGAGTTCACCCGCCGCCAAACCGAACCGCGCCAGCGCAGCATGGGGATCCGGAGCACGCCCGCCGAACCGTTCGCCGATCCGCACGACGCCACCTGAATCAGGCGCGTGACCAACCAGCCGCCGGCGCCTGACTGCGCGTTGTGTCCACGGCTGGTCGGCTACCGCTGCGTCAACCAGAACGCCAATCCTACCTGGTTCAACGGCGCAGTGCCCAGCTTCGGGTCGCTCGATGCTCGGTTTTTGGTCGTAGGGCTGGCACCGGGGGTGCGCGGAGCGAACCGGACGGGGCGGCCGTTCACCGGGGATTTCGCCGGCGTTCTGCTCTACCAGACCCTGATCCAATACGGCTTCGCTTCCGGAACATATGCCGCCGATCCGTCGGACGGGATCGCGCTGCGCGATTGCCGGGTGACCAACGCGGTGCGCTGCGTGCCACCCGGCAACCTGCCGACGCCGGCCGAAATCACCGGCTGCAATCCCTTCCTGACGCGCGAAATCGCGGCGATGCCGGCGCTGAAAATCGTGCTCGCGCTGGGCGGCGTGTCCCATAAAGCGGTGCTGCGCGCGTGCGGCCTGCGGGCCAGCCACACCGCGTTCGTCCATGGCGCGGTGCATGAACTGCCGAATGGATTGAAGCTGGTGGACAGCTACCATGTGTCCCGGCTGAACACGAATACGGGACGACTGACAATCCCGATGTTCCAGGCGGTTATAGCGGATATCCTCACCCGCCTGACCTGAGGCCTGTACTCATGCGGCTGACCA
>JAYUEJ010000034.1:0-2653 GCA_043739265.1 Rhodopila sp.
TTTGACTATCACCGGCAAGAGCATCGGCGAGAACATCGAAGGGGCCAGGGTTTTCAACGACGACGTCATTCGCTCGGTGGAAAATCCGATTTATGGCGAAGGGTCCCTGGCCGTGCTAACCGGCAATCTGGCGCCCGATGGTTGCGTCATCAAACCGGCAGCGATGGAACAACGGTTTTTGAAACACTCAGGTCCTGCCATGGTGTTCGACGATTACCCGTCGATGAAAAAGGCCGTTGACGACGAAAACCTCGATATCACCGCCGACCATGTGCTGGTGCTGCGCAATGCGGGTCCTCAGGGCGGTCCGGGCATGCCGGAATGGGGAATGCTGCCGATGCCGAAGAAACTGCTGAAAGAGGGTTTCCGAGACATGCTGCGACTGTCGGATGCGCGCATGTCCGGCACCAGCTATGGCGCCTGCGTGCTGCATGTCTCGCCGGAAAGCTATATCGGCGGGCCACTGGCGCTGTTGAAAACGGGCGATATCGTCAGCATTGATGTTGATGCCCGCAGTATTCGCATGGAAGTCTCGGACGAGGAAATCGCCAGCAGACGGGCGGCATGGACGGCGCCGGAGGTTCGTTTCGAGCGTGGCTACGGCTGGGTATTCACGAAACATATCCAGCAGGCCGACAAGGGCTGTGACTTCGACTTCCTGCGCACCGACTTCGGCGCCCCCGTCGCCGAACCGGTCATTTATTGAGGGAAACGATCCATGTTGAATTCTCAGACCCGCGACAAGCTGAAGGGCGTCAGCACCGCGACGTTGGCCAGTGCGCTGTTCAAGCGCGGCCTGCGCAACCAGATGATCCAGGATGTCCGCCCATTGAGCGCCCCCAAGGGTGGCAGCATGGTGGGGGAAGCCTACACGCTGCGCTACATGCCGGCGCGCGAGGACCTCAATCCGATGACGGTGTTCCGCGACCACGGCCACCCGCAGCGCCGCGCGGTCGAGGAATGTCCGCCCGGCGCCGTGTTGGTGATGGACAGCCGGAAGGACCCGCGCGCGGCCTCGGCTGGCGGGATTTTGGTTACACGGCTGATGATGCGGGGCGTGGCCGGAGTCGTGACCGATGGCGGGTTCCGGGACTCGTCGGAGATCGCGATGTTGGATATGCCGTCGTACCACAATCGGCCGTCGGCGCCGACCAACCTGACGTTACATCAGGCGATTGATATCAACGTGCCGATCGGCTGCGGCGATGCGCCGGTATTTCCGGGCGATGTCGTGGTGGGTGATGCCGATGGGGTGATCATCGTGCCGGCCGAGATGGCGGATGAGATCGCGGATGAGGCGGTGGAGATGACGGCGTACGAGGATTTCGTGACGGAACGGGTGCGAGCCGGGCAGGCGACGTTGGGTCTCTACCCGGCCACGGACGAGGCGAACCTGGATGCGTTCGCGGTGTGGCGGAAGCAGAATGGGCGATAAGGTCAGGGCGATCGGGTGAATAAACAAAACTAAAATGCCGTGGTCGCCAAGTCTCCAAGACGGGCTATCGGTGTTCGACGGTGAACGCGGTATCTTGGCGATTTCCTTGGCATCCTTGGCGTTCCAACGTCCTGGTTCACTTAAATGCGTTCTAAAGCATTTTCACGATGACTGGAAACCGCGCGTCCTCCTTCGACCGTTGGCGCGACGTGTCGGAGCCGCAGGTCCATCCGATGCCGCGCCATGACGGAGGTGGCTGCTCAGGGCAAGAACCCAGACATCGTGAAAACGCTCTTTCGATCCTTACAAGAATCAAGGAGTTCTCCAGTCAATGCAAGTGATTTGGGGCAATCGGCACAGTCGTCGTACTGCTGTCCGGCGTCTTGCCGTTGTTCTGTGGAGTGGGTGTCAGGGCAGGATTTTTATGCACGGAGACAGCGCGAGGGCCGCGAAGGACCACTGAGAAACCGCTGCCTCCGATGCAGTGCCGCCACCGGCGGCGGCATAAAATGCTTCCGGCGGTCCCGGACCGCTGTGCCAATCCACCGCTGCGCCAATGCAAAATCGCGGGCCGTCTGGTCCCGAGGAGCAAGCACAGCGACCCTTCGTGGCGCTTCGTGGTCCTCCGGCTGCCTCAGTGATGAAAATGCGAAAAGAATGAACGAACGCGCGATTTGGACGCTCCCCCTGCCCGGGACACCACGCGTGTCACCCTGCCCAAGCGGCGATCGCGCAACCCGTCATTGATAAAGGCTGATATTGGCTGGCGCGTGATCGGTTCGGACTCGGCACTCGTCATCGCGGAAGAGCATGTCTATGACCCGATGGCTGCGCACGACCGGCCCGAGGAGATACGCCAGCACCCTCAGCGAGGTAGCACCGCCGGCTACATGATCCCGGCTTCGGTGAAGCCTCACCAAGGCCGCACACAGAAGCCGCTATTCGGGCCAGCCCGACATGGCACAACAAGTCATTGAAATCATTGGTGGGCGCTGTAGGATTCGAACCTACGACCCGCTGATTAAGAGTCAGCTGCTCTACCAACTGAGCTAAGCGCCCGCACCAACGAAGGTGCGGTATCTACCAACCTTCCCCCGCATTGCAACCCCCTAATCGCCCTTAGGCCCCCGCCAAAATCGCATCCGCCATCTTCTCCGCCGTCATCAGCACGGGAAAATTGGTGTTCGCGCACGGCACCACCGGGAACACCGAGGCATC
>JAYUEJ010000035.1:0-2652 GCA_043739265.1 Rhodopila sp.
CTATTGAGTCTGGCGCCTACCTAATCCGAGCAGCATGGCAAGCGGGTCCATTCGCGGTTTGGGCAGCACCCGTCACGCATTCTCGGCTTCGGCCCGACGGTATCGAAGTCGGCTGGCGGCGCAGGGATGTAACTCTCGCGTGGCACGGAAGCGCCTCGATCATGAGTTTCCAGGACACCACTTCACCGTTTCACATTTAGCGATGAGATATGGTAACGCTGAAATGCTGTCCTGGGACGCGCCGGACGTCAAGTGCGACGGATAAGGACAAATGCGCTGTATTGCTAATGTTCTGGAAAACATTACGAGAACTTGAATGTCGGAAACCAACTTACACGGAATGTTGAATGCCAGTCGGCGGAACGCGTTTGCCAGCCTGCAACCGAACGGCAATTCGGCAGAAACCAGACCTGGCAGCCCGGGCCAATGGCCTGAACATCCCGCCGCGCCAGAATGCGGATGAACGGAACCCCAGCCTCAGATATTCACCACACCGATATGCGACGCGTCCACATGCCGGACGCCAATGAAATCAACACTGGTGAACGCCGAACTTATGATGACCCCACCATGCCCGTCCGGTCGTTCGGATGCCACAGCAGCGGCGACATCCTTGAATCCCGCGTTGTGCAGCGTGATATGGCCAGTCGTGTCCTGGCCAAAGTCGAAAACCGTCAAGGACGAATGACCGAACACAGAAATACTCAGCCCCTGACTGAGGTCGAAAAGCGTCTCGTTTGTGTCCCCCGGCGGATAAAGTGCGACGGTCTGGTTGTTTCCGAGCGCTAAAATGAAGCTGGAAGAATTGTTCGACAGACCGAGAGTGGTGCCTTGGCCGACCAGAACAAAAATATCGCCATTGTCGCCATTAATGTTTTGGTTGCCTGTAACGATTCTGGTGGACATGGGAACGACTCCTGCGTCGGGATTGACCTGGACGGTGTTTTTTATCGAATGAGTGTTTTTTATCGAACAGCAGATGAGGATATAGCGGCTGGTGGTTGAGCCTGATACGGGCAGCATCAACACAAATCCGACACATTTTTCGCCGGACTTTGCGCAAGGAATGGACCATACGGGCATCGATCTGGACCGGCGCCGGGACATAATGCCGCGCGACGCACGGCCTGCCCCTTCAAGGTGTGAACGCAAGGTTGCTCCCCACACACGAACGCGTAAACTCCCGCCCAACAACACCATCAGAGGAAACGGCAATGAGCCGCCACATCACCGTCGCCGGCGTCAGGCTGGAGATCGAAGAACACGGCCAGGGCCGACCGATCCTGTTCCTGCATCCCGGCGAGGGAATGCAACCCAACCGAACCTGGCTGTCCACACTGGCGCGGAACCATCGCGTCATCGCCCCGCACCATCCCGGCTTCGGTGGATCGGCGCTCCCCGATTGGATCGGCACAGTTGACGATCTGGCCTACCTTTATCTCGATTTGGTGGCCGAACTGAATCTGGAGAACGCGGTCCTGGCCGGCGCCTGTTTCGGCGGCTGGGTGGCAGCCGAGATGGCCGTCCGCAACACCGCCCGCTTCGCCGGCCTGTTGCTCGCCGCCCCGCTCGGTATCAAGGTCGGCGGCATTCTGAACCGCGACATCACCGACATGCACGCCATCCCCCGGTCGGAATTCATGCAAAAAGCCTGGGCCGACCCGGCCAAGGGGGAGATCGACTATACCCAACTTCCCGAAACCGAGCTGGCCGGGATCGTGAAAGGGCGCGAAACCCTGGCGGTGTTCGGCTGGAAACCGTACATGCACAACCCCCGCCTCAAACGCTGGCTGCATCGCATCGACATTCCCACCCATCTGATCTGGGGTGAGCAGGACGGAATCGTCTCCACAGCCTATGGCGAGGCATGGAAAGCCGAGATCCCAGGCGCCACGATGGAAACCATCCCGCACGCCGGCCACTACCCGCACTGGGAACAACCCGACGGTTTTGCCGCCCGCGCCAAACTCTTCACCGATCGCCTGTAGGAGCACAGACCATGCGCACCTGGTATTTCTCCGAAATGGCCTATCACCCTGCCTGGGAAAAAGGCCTCGCCCGCGGTTCGCTCCGCGTCAATTTCCCCAGTGAAAACATGGACCCACGGGAAGCCGGCACGCTGCTGAATCGTTACCTGGACGAATTCGCATTGTGCGATGAGGTCGGGCTCGACATCATGGTGAACGAACACCACAGCACCGCCACCTGCATGACCGTTTCGGTGCCGATGGCATTGTCGATCATCGCTCGCGAAACGAAAACAGCGCGCCTGCTCAGCCTGGGCAACCCCATCGCCAACCGTCCCGACCCGGTGCGCGTCGCCGAGGAAATGGCATGGCTGGACTGCCTGTCTGGCGGCCGCATCGAAATCGGCCTGGTGAAAGGCGCCCCGTATGAAATCGCGCCCGCCAATTCCAATCCTGGCCGGCTGATGCGCCGCTACTGGGAAGCCCACGACCTGGTCATCAAGGCGCTATCGACCACCACCGGCCCGTTCTCCTGGGAGGGCGAGTTCTATCAGTATCGCGCCGTCAACATCTGGCCGCGCCCGATCCAGCAGCCGACACCCCCGATCTGGATGACCGGCATGAGCGTCGATACCGGCATCGCCGCCGCCGAACGCGGCCACGTCGTCGGCACCTTGCTGTCCGG
>JAYUEJ010000036.1:0-7963 GCA_043739265.1 Rhodopila sp.
CCGAAACCGGTGACCAGCCCGGTGCAGGACAGCACGATGAACAAATCCCGCTCCCGCAGCAGACGCAGCAGGCCGCGCAGCACGATGAAGGCGAACACCGCCAGGATGAAGACGCAGATCAGCATCCCGAACTCCTCGCCCGCGACGGCGAAGACGAAATCGGCGTGGGCATCCGGCAGGATGTCCTTGACGCGCCCCTCACCGGCGCCACGGCCGACGAACCCGCCATTGCCGAAGGCTTCCAGCGCCCGGTCGATTTGGTAGTGGTCGCCCTCGCCTTTCCAGTAGCCGTTGAAGCGCTTGTGGACGTGGGGAATGAACGTATAGGCCATCACGGCGGCGGCGCCGATCAGACCCATACCCACCCCGACCAGGATCAGCCGCAACCCGGCGATATAAAGCTGCGCCAGGAACACCACCGTCACGACCGCCAGCATGCCGATGTCCGGCTGCGCCTTCAGCAGCGCCAGGATCAGGGCGCAGACTCCGCACGCCAGCAGCATGCCGGGGAAGCGCGGCGATTTCTTGC
This sequence comes from Rhodopila sp., assembly GCA_043739265.1. Taxonomy (GTDB): domain Bacteria; phylum Pseudomonadota; class Alphaproteobacteria; order Acetobacterales; family Acetobacteraceae; genus Rhodopila. The sequence goes on from JAYUEJ010000036.1 coordinate 530, forward strand.
CCTCGCTTAACAACCAGGCGGCGGTGACCGCGAAGCACGGCTTGAGGAATTCGCTGGGCTGCACCGACATGCCGGGCAGCGAAATCCAGCGGCGCGCGCCCTTGATCTCCATCCCGATCACCATGGTCGCGGCGGTCATGGCCAAGGCGACGAGGCAGCCGGCGATGGCCAGCCGCTTGATGTCGCGCGGTGACAGCAGGGAGACCAGGACCACGATCAAACCCGCGAGGGCCAGGAACACGACCTGTTTCAGGATAAACATCTCACGGGACGCGCCGATGCGTTCAGCGACCGCGGGGCTGGCGGCCAACATCAGGACGTAGCCGGAGCCGATCAGCGTGCCGATCGCCCCGAGCGTCCAGCGATCGACGCTCCACCACCAGCGGCCCAGCATGGAATCATCGGTGCGCGACAGGGCTGGCATCAGGTGCCTCCCGCTAGCAGGGCATTGGCTGACAAGGAGCGGGCCAGTTCGGCGAACCGGTCGCCGCGCTGGTCGTAGCCGGTGAACTGATCCCAGCTCGCGCAGGCCGGCGAGAGCAACACGATCGGCGCGCACGCTGCCCTGGCGGCGGCGAAAGCGGCGGGCACGGCGGCCTCCATTGTGCCGACGCTGTCGAATGGGACGCCGTGACGGGCCAGCGTGGCGGCGAACATGGGGGCGTCGCGGCCGATCAGCAGGGCACGGGCGATACGCGGCAAGAGTGGCACCAGCGGCTCTATCCCGCCGTCCTTGGCCATGCCCCCGGCGATCCAGATCATCCGGTCGTAGCAGACCAGCGCCCGTTCGGTGGCATCCGCATTGGTCGCCTTGCTGTCATTGATGAAGGTCACGCCATCGACGGTGACGATGCGCTGCTGGCGATGCGGCAAGCCGGGGTAACTCTGCAATCCAGCGGCAATGAAGGCGTCGGATACGCCAAGGAACCGCGCCATCGCGGTCGCCGCCGCCGCGTTCTGCGCGTTATGCGCACCGGGCAGTGCGGCGCCGGCTGCCAGCGGAGCGTCGGTCCCGGAGACGCGAACCACCCGCGCCGGCCTGGTATCGAGCCACGCCGCCATGGCGCGCGAACCCGCATCGTCGATGCCGATCACCGCCAGACCGTGCGCGTCCTGCCGATCGAAGATCGCACGTTTGGCCAGGCCATAGGCTTCCATGTCGCCATGACGATCGAGGTGGTCGGCGCTGAGGTTGAGCATGATCGCGCCATCGAAGCGCACAGTCGCGAGTCGCTCCAACATATAGGAGGACATCTCTAACGCGTACACCCCATGATGTGGCAGCAGCGGCAGCGACAAGGCGGCCGGCCCGAGGTTGGCGCCGGCCGCCACGGGGATGCCGGCGCTGTCCAGAATGTGCGCCAACAGCGCGGTGGTGGTCGATTTTCCATTGGTGCCGGTGATCCCGACGAACCGCGCGCGTGAACCGGACGCACGCACCGCCTGGAACAGCAACTCCACATCGGACAGGATCGGCACGCAGGCCGCGATCGCGCGCAGAGCCGCCGGATGGGGTTTCGGCAGGCGATGCGGGATGCCGGGAGACAGCACCAGGGCGTCGAAGTCGAAGGGTCCGTCAGCGGGGTCGCGCACGTCGAAACCCTCTGCCGCCGCCCGCGATGCCGGGTTGTCGTCCCAGGCCACGACGCCGGCGCCCATCGCCCGCAACGCCAGCGCCGCCGGCAAGCCGTTCTTGCCCAGGCCGACCACGGCGAAACGTTTGCCGCTGAACAGGGTGGGGGCGAAACCGGTCATCGGATCTTCAACGTCGCGAGACCGACCAAGGCCAGGATCATCGAGATGATCCAGAAACGGATCACAATGGTCGGCTCTGCCCAGCCCTTCTTTTCGAAATGGTGATGCAGCGGCGCCATCAGGAACACGCGCCGGCCGGTGCGCTTGTACCAGAACACCTGGATGATGACCGACAAGGTCTCGACGACGAAAAGCCCGCCGACGATCATCAATACGAATTCGTGCTTGGTCACCATCGACACCGCACCCAGCGCACCGCCCAGTGCCAAGCTGCCGATATCGCCCATGAACACCGCCGCCGGGGGGGCGTTGAACCACAGGAATCCCATGCCGGCGCCGACCAGGGCGGAGCAGAACACCGCCAGCTCACCGGCTCCGACGACGGAGTTCAGTTGCAGGTATTCCGCGAAAATGCGGTTGCCGACGAGATAGGCGATCAGGGTGAAGACGGCGGCGGCGATCATCGTGGGCACGATCGCCAGGCCGTCCAGGCCGTCGGTCAGGTTCACCGCGTTGGACGCCCCCATCATGACCAGCGTGCCGAACAGCGGGAAAAAGTAGCCCAACTGGATGACGACGTCCTTGAACACCGGAATTGTCAGGGCGGTACCAAGCGGGCCGCGGGCCAGCGAGGTGATCCAGACGGCGGCGATGAAGCCGACGACCGCCTGGACGATCAGCTTGACCCGCCCGGGAACGCCCTTGGTGTTGCGTTTGGTGACCTTCAAATAGTCGTCGCAGAAGCCAAGCGCGCCATAGGCCAGCGTCACGAACAACACCGCCCAGACATAGCCGTTCTTCAAATCGACCCAAAGCAAGGTGGAGATCGTCAGGCTGCCCAGGATCAGCAGTCCGCCCATGGTGGGCGTGCCTTTTTTCTCCACGAGGTGCCGTTCCGGACCGTCCAGCCGGATCGGCTGGCCCTGTTTTTGCACCGACTTCAGCCACCGGATGACCGACGGCCCCATAAGAAAGCTCACGACCAGCGCGGTCATACAGGCCGCGCCCGCTCGGAACGTAATGTAGCGGAACAGGTTGAACAGAATGAACTGGTCCGCGAGCGGGCGGAATATCACATATAGCATCAGCCGACTCCGGCGGTAAAAGCAGCGGGCCGGAGTGCGGCAGACTGGATCGCCTCGATCACACGTTGCATCCCGCTGCCGAGGCTGCCTTTCACCAGGATCGCATCGCCCGGCGCCATGGCAGCGGCGACGATCGGCGCCAGGGCGGAGGAATCCGCCGCATGGGCGGCACGCAGCGCCGCGGGAACCGCATCGAACAAATTGCGCATCAGGGGGCCGCAGGTGAACAGGCAATCGACCGAACCGATGACCGCTTCGGCCAGACCCGCATGCTCCGCCGAACCGTCCGCACCCAGTTCCAGCATATCGCCGAACACGGCGATGCGCCGGCGTGCCGGTTGCAGCCGCAAGACGTCGAGGGCGGCGCGCATCGACGCTCCGTTGCCATTGTAGCTTTCATCCAGCAGCAACACCGACCCTGATGGCAGCAGCAGGTCCCGGCGGGCGCCGCGGCCGGCAAGCGGCGTGAACGCCTGTAGCGCGCCGATCGCTTTTGCCGGGTCGAGGCCCAGCGCCGCGACGACCGCGAGGGTGGCGACCGCGTTCATCGCCATGTGCTGTCCGGGCGCGTTGAGCCGCAATGAGGCCGTGTGGCCGACGATATCGATTTGGATCCAAGAGCCATCGGCGTCCGCTTCGCGATGCACCAGGCGCACATCCGCCGCCGGATCGGTGCCGAACGTCAGCACCACGGCATCGCCGGCGGCGTCCCGCAGTCGCGTGAGATGCGGGGAATCGGCGGGAAGCACCGCGATCCCACCCGTGACAAGACCGCGCATAATGCTGGCTTTCTCGTCGGCGATCGCCTCGATGGTGCCCAAATGGCCTATATGCGCCTTGGCGATGGTGGTGATGACGGCGACATGCGGGCGCGCCAGACGGGCCAGGGGGGCGATTTCCCCGGCGTGATTCATGCCGATCTCGGCGATGCAGAATCGTGCGTCGCGCGGCGTGCGCGCCAGCGTCAGCGGCAGTCCCCAGTGGTTGTTGTAGGACGCCACCGCGGCGTGGGTCTCACCGAACGCGGACAGCGCGGCACGCAGCATTTCCTTGGTCGTGGTCTTGCCGACGCTACCGGTGACGGCAATGGCAAGACCGCCATTTTTGCCGAAGCGGGTGCGGGCGAATCCGCCAAGGCGGGCCAGCCCGGCCAACGTGTCGTCAACGCGCAAAACGGGTTCCGACCGCGACACATCGTCATGCACCAGCGCGCCGGCCGCCCCCTTGGCGAGCGCATCCGCGACGAAGGCATGACCGTCGCGGCCGTCCCCCAGCAAAGCCACGAACAGATCGCCCGCCGCCAGGGTTCGGGTGTCGATGGACAGTCCGTTGGCATCGAACGGTTGGGACATTGTGCCCCCGGTCGCATCCAACAGTTCGCTCGCGGTCCACAGCGGACGGGTCATGCGCCGGGCTCCGCGCAACCGGCGAGGCGGCGGATGACGGCTGCGTCGTCGAACGGCAGCACTGTTTTGCCGACGATCTGGCCTTGCTCATGACCCTTGCCGGCAACCACCAGGACATCGCCCGCGGCCAGTTCGTTCAGCGCCGTTTCGATCGCCTTTTCCCGGTCGCCAATCTGCCGCGCGCCGGGGCAGGCTGCCAGGATCGCGGTTCGGATCGTCGCCGGGTCTTCGCCGCGGGGATTGTCGTCGGTAACGATCACCGAGTCGGCCAGACGGGCAGCTTCCTGACCCATCAGCGGACGCTTGCCGCGGTCGCGGTCGCCGCCGGCGCCAAAGACGATGTGCAGCCGGCCCGTCGTGTGCGGGCGCAGCGCGGTGAGCAAGCGGGCCAGCGCGTCCGGCGTATGGGCGTAGTCCACATAGGCGACGGCCCCGTTCGGCAAACTGGCGGCATGCTCCATCCGGCCGCGCACCCCGGTCAAAACCGGCAACCGGTCCAGCACATCCGTAAGGCCCAGCGCCCGGGTCAGGGCGGCGGCGACCAGCACGTTATCGGCCTGGAAACGGCCGGGCAGGTTCAGCACGATCTGCCGCTGGTTTCCGTCCACCAGCACCGTCAGATCCTGGCCGTCGGGACGCGGATGCGCCGCGATCAGCCGCAAGTACGTGCCCTGTTCGCCCACGGTGCGAAAATCCAGGCGGCGGCGCAGTGCGATCTCCCGCAGTGCGTCCAACGTCACGGCGTCCATGTCGGCATGGACGATGGCGGGCGATCCAGCCGGCAGCAGCGATTCGAACAGCCGCAGCTTGGCCTGGCGATAGGCCTCGAGCGTGCCGTGGTAGTCCAGATGATCGCGGGTCAGGTTGGTGAAGGCCGCGGCGGCCAGCTTCACGCCGTCCAGCCGGAACTGATCGAGGCCATGGGACGACGCCTCGATCGCCGCCTTGATGATGCCGTGGCGGGCCAATCCGGCGAGTGTTTCGGCCAGGCTGACGGGATCGGGCGTGGTCAGGCCCGGGCCGGGATCGAAATCGGGCGCGATCAGGCCCAGCGTGCCGAGGCTGGCGGCTTTGATCCCGGACGATGCCCAAAGCTGGCGGGCGAACTCGACGGTGCTGGTCTTGCCGTTGGTGCCGGTGACGGCGACCACCGTTTCGGGCTGCGGCCCCGCCAGGACAGCGGCGATCTGGGCCAGACACTGGCGCGGCTCCTGATCCAGGATGATCGGGCGCGGCGGCACGCCGGGCGGCCACTCGGTTCCGAGCGGCGCCAGGATTGCGACGGCGCCGCGTGCCACAGCATCGGCGATGAAGGCGCGTCCATCGGCGCGCAACCCCGGCAGGGCGGCGAACAGATCGCCGGGCACGACGTGGCGGCTGTCGGCGGTGATGCCGGCGATGTCCAGGTGGGAAACGGCGTCCCAGGCCCGCGAGCGGCCGGCGATGGTGGAAATTTGGCGCATGATGTCAGCGAGCCGCAACGGGGGAAGCCGCCGACACGGCCACGACTCGCACCGTCGCCGGTGCCTGGAGATTGGTTTCACGCCTGATACTGGGTGATGGGCGGCTGGTGGCCGGCGGCAAAATTGTTGCCGGCACGGTTAAATTGGGACGCGGCGGCTGGTTGGGACGGGCTGCCCCGGACCCGGCTTTAGCCGCGGCGGCGGCCAATGAGGAGGACGATGGGGAGGAGGCCGATGCGGCGGCGGCCGGCCCGCGCGCCGAGGCGCCTGGCGGCCGGCCGGGTTGCAGCGGGATCGCCAATGCCTGGTTGATCGCCGGCATGTCCTTGATATCGGGCAGCATGCCCAGCATCGGCCCGATCCGCGCGATGACCTTGCCGGCCGCGGGGGCGACCACCCACCCGGCGGTGGCATAGCCGTAGGTGTTCTTGTTGCCGTGCGGCTCATCCAGCATCATGTAAACGGCGTAACGCGGCGCGTTCATCGGGAACACGCTCATGAACGCGGCGACGTTGGCGTGTTTCTTGTAACCGCCATGCGATGCGACCTTTTCCGCCGTGCCGGTCTTGCCGCCAGGGTAGTAGCCCGGCACCTCGGCGGGTTTGCCGAACCCGTCGGTGACCACCAGACGCATCAGCCGGCGCATGACGTCGGATGTCGATTGCTGCATCACCCGAACCTCATCGGGATGGTCGCCAGGCTCCTGCGCCATGATCGTCGGGCGGACCAGCATGCCGCCATTGGCGACGGCGGCGGTGCCGCGCACCACATGCAGCGGCGTGACGGAAATCCCGTGGCCGAAGCCGACCGTCAGGGTGACGATCTCTTTCCAGTTCGCCGCCGGCTGCACCAGCGGGCGCGCGGATTCGGGCAGTTCGATTCCGGTGCGGGCAAACATGCCCATGTTTTTCAGCCACGTCCGCTGACGCTCCGACCCGACCGCCTGGGCGATGTGCGCGGCGCCCAGATTGGACGAGTAGGCCAGGACTTCGGGCAGGAACAGCCAGCGGTGCTTGCCCTCGAAGTCCGAGATGGTGAAACGGCCGATGGAAATATTATGCGATGCGTCGAATTCATCCCAGATGTGCGCCACGCCGCTGTCCAGCGCCATGGATGCCGTCTGCAGCTTGAACGTGCTGCCGGGTTCGTATGTGGCCGCGACGGCGCGATTCAGCCGGTCGTCCTCCGGCGCGGTGCGAACGAAGTTGGCGTCATAGTCCGGCAGGCTGACCATCGCCAGGATCTCGCCGGTATGGACATCCATCACGATGCCGCAGCCGCCGATCGCCTCGAAGGTTTTCATCGCGGTGACGAGTTCCTCGCGCACCGCCGCCTGCACCTGCAGGTCGATCGACAGGCGCAGGGGATCGGTGTTGGTTCGCAGGCGTTCGTCGAAGTATTTCTCGACGCCGGCGAAACCGTTCTCTTCGACATTCACGCCGCCCAAAACCTGGGCCGCGGTGCGCCCAAGCGGATATTGCCGATGCTGCGTCGGTCGGAAATCGATACCGGGAATGCCGAGGTTGTTGATCGCCAGCTCTTCGCGCGGGGTGATCTCCCGCGCCAGATAGATGAATTTCTTGTCGCGTTTCAAACGGTCGGCGGTGTCGGCCAGATCCAGCCGCGGCAACACCTGCTTCAACTGTTTCGCCGTGTCGTCAACATCGCCGATCTGCCGCGGGTCGGCGAACAGCGAAACGGTGTTGAGCGAGATCGCCATCGGCT
>JAYUEJ010000037.1:0-7955 GCA_043739265.1 Rhodopila sp.
GCCTGGCTCGAAATCGACACCTGGGACCCGCAATCCCTCGCCCTGATCCGAAGCAAGGCCCCGTGCCCCATAGCCTCCCTGGAATCCGTCACCGGCCGCCGCGCCTTCCGCCCGTTCCTGGACGCCTATTCCACCGACGTCGCCATTATCGACGTGATCTGGAACGGCTTCCTGGAATCCGTCAAAATCGCTGCCATGGCCGAGGCCTACGAGGTCAACGTCGCCCCACACAATTACTACGGCCACCTCTGCTCCGCCGTCAGCGCGCATTTCTGCGCCCTGGTGCCCAACTTCCGGGTGATGGAAATCGACATCGACAGCGTCTCCTGGCGAGATGAGCTTTTCATCGGCGCGCCACTAGTAGAAAACGGCGAACTTATCGTCCCGGATCGCCCCGGCTGGGGCGTCGATGTCAACGAAGCGGCGGTCAGGGCGCACCCGCCAAAAGGAAGATGATGACGCAAGCCACTTACGACATCCTGGGTATCGGCAACGCCATCGTCGATGTCGTCGCCCGAACCGAGGACACGTTCCTGTCGCGCCACGACATGCACAAAGGCGCGATGATCCTGATCGACACCGCCATGGCGGACGCGATCTACGCTGCCATGCCGCCCGGCATCGAAAGCAGCGGCGGATCGGCGGCGAACACCTGCGCCGTCGCCGCCGGCCTCGGCGCCCGCGTCGCCTACATCGGCAAAGTCGCCGACGACCAGCTCGGCAGCGTCTTCCGCCACGACATCGACGCCGTGGGTGTCCATTTCCCCACCGCCGCGCTGTCCGGTGGAGCGCCTACCGCCCGCTGCCTCATCCTCGTCACCCCGGACGGCCAACGCACCATGAACACGTTCCTGGGCGCTTGCGTCACACTGGGTGAGGCCGACGTTGATCCCGCCCTCGTCGCCGCCGCCGAGGTCACCTACCTTGAAGGCTACCTGTTCGACCCACCGGAAGCCCAGGCCGCCTTCAAGAAAGCCGCCACTGCCGCCCACGCCGCCGGCCGCCAGGTGGCGCTGTCGCTGTCCGACGCGTTCTGCGTCAATCGCCACCGTGCCGCGTTTCTCGATCTGGTCGCCAACCACGTCGATATCCTGTTCGCCAATGAGGCCGAGATCACCGCCCTATATGAACGCAACACCTTTGAAGAAGCCGCCGAAGCCGCCCGCAAGGACGTAGCCCTCGCCGCCCTGACCCGCAGCGAGGCCGGCAGCCTGATCCTGCGCGGTACCGAGACGGTGCATGTCGCCGCCGTTCCCACCAAAGTCGTTGACACCACCGGCGCCGGAGACGCCTACGCCGCCGGCTTCCTGGCCGGCCTCACCTCCGGCAAAAGCCTGGAAATCTGCGGCCGCATGGGCAGCATCGCCGCCGCCGAAATCATCAGCCACTACGGCGCGCGGCCCGAAACCGACCTGCGGAAACTGATGCCGGTGTGATTGCCACGGCGACGTTTTCCAGTCAGGCCGGCTCTTAGTCGCTTCGGAGCATCCCATGATCCTGAATGCCATCCAGGCCGGAGACGGCAAGCCGGTCGTCTTCCTGCACGGCCTGTTCGGCGCCGCGCGCAATTTTGGCGGTATCCAACGCGCCCTGGCGCCCAACTTCCATGTCATCGCCCTGGACATGCGCAACCACGGCGACAGTCCGCACGCCGCCGACATGCGCTATCCAACGCTGGCCGCCGACGTGCATGAGACCTTACAGGCCCTGAACATCCCGCACGCCGCGATCATCGGCCACTCCATGGGCGGCAAGGCAGCCATGGCCCTGGCGTTGGGACAGCCAAACCAGGTTGCGCGCCTGCTGGTGTCCGACATCGCCCCCGTCATCTACCAGCACGGCAACACCATTTTCACCACGGCCATGCAAGCCGTCCCACTGGTCCCCGCATTAACCCGCCGCCAGGCCGACGCCGTCCTGGCCCAGACAATCCCCGACCAAACCCTGCGCCCCTTCCTGCTGCAAAACCTGCGCTTCGGCACCCATCCTCATTGGCGCATCGGCCTGAACGAAATCGCCGCCGCCATCCCCGACCTGGAGGGCTGGATCGACCGCCCCGGCGCCTACCAAGGCCCCTCCCTGTTCGTGACTGGCGCCAACTCCCACTACGTGCTTTCCGAACACCGCCCCGGCATCCGCGCCCGGTTCCCAAACGCTCGGTTCGTGGCGATCAAGAACGCCGGCCATTGGGTCCACGCCGACAATCCGGCGGGCTTCCTGGCGGTGGTGGAGGCGTTCTTGTCCGACTGGAAGTAACCCTGTTCTCATGACGTTTTACCCGGGCATGGCAGAAACGCGTCCAAACGCCAGATTTTCTCTCGTATCCGGCGGAGTTACCGCCTAAGTGTGCGCCGCACCATCCCAAAGCCAGGACCGTATGCAGATCCGTAACGTCGCTATTATTGCCCATGTCGATCACGGGAAAACCACCCTCGTGGACAAACTTCTCGGCCAATCCGGCGCCTTTCGTGAACATCAGGCGGTGACCGACCGTGCGCTCGACCGCAACGACCTGGAGAAGGAGCGTGGTATCACCATTCTGGCGAAGTGCGCCTCGGTGGTGTGGAAAGAGACCAAGATCAACATCGTCGATACCCCCGGCCATGCCGATTTCGGCGGCGAGGTCGAACGCATCCTGAATATGGTCGATGGCGCCATCGTCCTCGTCGATGCGGCCGAAGGCGTGCTGCCGCAAACAAAATTCGTCGTCGGCAAGGCTCTGGCCCGCGGCATCCATCCGATCGTCGTCGTCAACAAGGTGGACCGCCAGGACGCCCGCGCGGATGAAGTCCATACCGAGATCTTCGACCTGTTCGCCGCCCTCGGCGCCTCCGACAGCCAGCTCGATTTCCCCATGCTGTATGCGTCCGGCCGCAACGGCTGGGCCGACGCCACGCTGGACGGTCCGCGCAAGGACCTGTCCGCGCTGTTCGACATGATCCTGTCGCATGTGCCGGCGCCGACCGTAAAGCCCGACGCCCCGTTTGCCATGGTCGCCAGCATCCTGGAATACGACAACTTCCTGGGTCGAGTCCTCACCGGCCGTGTCGAGCAAGGCATGGCGAAACTGAACATGCAGGTGAAAGTCCTGCGCCGCGACGGGTCCGTCGTGGAAACCGGCCGCCTGACGAAACTGCTGTCCTTCCGTGGGCTGGACCGCGTGCCGATGGAAGAGGTCATGGCCGGCGACATCATCGCCGTGGCCGGCCTGTCCGAAAGCACCATCCCGGACACCATCGGCGCACCGGAACTCATCGCGCCGCTGGAAGCCATCCCGGTCGATCCGCCGACCCTGGCGATGACCTTCCGCATCAACGACAGCCCGCTCGCCGGTCGCGAAGGCAAGAAGGTTACCTCTCGCCAAATCCGCGAACGCCTGTTCCGTGAGGCCGAGGGCAACGTCGCGATCAAGATCACCGACTCCAACGAAACCGACGCGTTCGAGGTCGCCGGTCGCGGCGAACTCCAGCTCGGTGTGCTGATTGAGCAGATGCGCCGCGAAGGGTTCGAGCTGACCATCGGCCGCCCCCGCGTGCTGACGCAGAAAAACCCCGAAACCGGCGAGCGCGAAGAGCCGATGGAAGAGGTGCTGGTCGATGTGGACGAGCCCTACACCGGCGTGGTCGTGGAAAAGCTCAGCCGCCGCAAGGGCGACCTGCGCGACATGCGCCCGTCCGGCGGCGGCAAGGTTCGTATGACCTTCCACATCCCCAGCCGAGGGCTGATCGGCTACCACGGCGAATTCCTGACCGACACGCGCGGCACCGGCATCATGAACCGCCTGTTTGCCGGCTACGGCCCGTGGAAAGGCCCGATCGAAGGCCGCCGCGCCGGCTCGCTGATCTCCACCGAAGCGGGTGAGGCCGTCCACTATTCGCTTTGGTACATCCAGGAACGCGGCACGATGTTCGTGAACCCCGGGGAGAAGGTCTATCAGGGCATGATCCTGGGCGAGCACTCCCGGGAATCCGACCTGGAAGTGAACCCGATCAAGGAAAAGAAGCTGACCAACATCCGCGCCGCTGGCAAGGATGACGCGATGCTGCTGATCCCGCCGCGGAAAATGAGCCTGGAGCAGGCGATCGCCTACGTCGAGGATGACGAGTTCGTTGAGGTGACGCCCGTCGCCATCCGCCTGCGCAAGCGCTATCTGGACCCGAATGAGCGCAAGCGATTCGAACGCAAGATCGACGCCGACGCAGCGGCATAAGACGATTGCCGGGGCGGTAGGGATGCCGCCCCTGGCGAGCTATGCTTTGGGCGCCGGACCGATCGGCGGCTGGTAAAAAATGCCTGTCTCTTAACACTTGGTTAATGTTGATCGCTCATACTGAACGCGCTGTCGGAGGCCGTCCGTATGACCATGTCAACATTGATCGAGGAAGCGCTCGAAGAACGCGGCAACGCGATCGTTGTCGTCGCCCATCCGCTCGATGGTGAGCAGGCTCGGATGGCTACGGTCAACGCTTCGTTCGCGCGGGTGACAGGCCGGCCGATGGATTTTCTGACCGGATCGCCGCTGCGTGTGATCCGCGATCTGGTCCAGGATCCCGCCGATTGGACCGTCATGATGAACGCGCTTGGCGGTCTTACGCCCCTCAATCTCGATTTGAAGCTGCGGGTGAACGACCGAGAGAGTTGGTTCGGCTTCGGCCTCACATTCAAGACCGACGCCAGGGATAACGCCCGCTACGGCATCGTGATCGGTCGCGACATCACCGAGGCGCGCCGACGGGGCATACTGGAGAACGAAACGCAGCGCATGCTGGCGTCGGTGTTCCTTCGCGTCGCCACCCCGGTCCTGATCGTGCGGGCCAACGGCAAGATCTTCATGGCCAATCCAGCCTTTCAACGCCTGTTGGGATACGATGCAGCCGAGTGTGTCGGTCTGGGTGTCGAAGTATTGACACCCCCCGAATCCGCAGAGGCGGCGCGGGTGGCCCGGGCTCGGCAGCTACTGGATGGAAGCCCCTACCAGATGCGGATGGAGATCGTCACCAAGGCCGGCATCCGTTTGCCGGTTACCTTGCATTCGGCGGTCCTGAGCGATTCAAGAGGGGAGCGGTTACGCGTGGTCACGCTGCTCGCTGCTCCGGGAAGCACCCCGGCGGCGGCCGATCAGGGACCATCCAGGGTCAATCCCGTCCCGGCCGAGGATAGCAGCGTCGGTCAAATCGAAGTCATCAGCCTCGACGCCCTGAAGGCATCCTTCGGTGAGGGGTGGCAGCGTATTCAATCGCGCGCGACGATGATGGCGGAACAGATCGTCAAGCGCCGATTGGCGGCGGGTGATGTTTTTAGCCGCGGTGCGGACGATAGCTTCGTCCTCTGGTTCGACAGCACCGACAAGGAACGCAACGCGGCGAGACTCCTCCGGATCACCCGTGACATTCGGCTGCAGTTCCTGACTGAATTCGGAGAAGGCATGGCAGCGCATGTTTCCTCGGTGATCGTCAACGTGCCGGCAACGGACCCGCGCCTCCTCGACCCGGCCGCCACGCCGTCTCCGGCACTGCTGAGTCGGCTGCGTGATCAGCGGCAGTCACAGGTGCGGGATGCGGCGTTGCAGTTGCAGGCTTTGCAGCAGGCCGCGGTCGCGGATGTCAGCCCGGTGACTGATCGGGACGGAAAGACCAGACCCGTGGCGATGGTCGATTTCGAACACTCCGTGCGCCATCAGATTGTTGCCTTTGCAACATCTCTCTCGCAGGACCCCGATCGGGGAGCCAACCTGGACTTGCTGCGGCTCGATCTCGCCATCCGCGAACTGGATGACCAACCAGGCAATCGCAGCGTCCTTGTTCCGCTGACCTGGTCCACGCTGACCGTACCCGACCACCGCCGGTCGCTCGACGCGCGCCTGTCCAGCCTCGACGGCCGCGCGCGGCAGCGCCTGATGCTGGCGATTGCGGGCACGCCGCCGCTTCCCAGCGGCAAACGCTGGTCCGACGTGACGGGTCCGCTACGCCGCCAGCTTAATGAGGTGGGTGTGATGCTGGCGCTCGCGGACGGCGACTCCATGGCGGGGCACGAGGCGATGATAACCGAGTGGCCGTTATCGCTCCTCGTGATCGACGCCACCTCGGATGGGTCGATGCCGGCAGCCGACTATTTCAGCTTGATCGCCACCGCGCGGCGACGTGACATCCAGGTGCTGGTGCGATTGTCGGTCGCCGAGGATCGGCAGGATTGGCGGGAACTGGGCGCCACGATGTTCGTAGCGGCGGCGTGATAGCCGGCTATTGTCATTGGCGGAGGCGCCTGCGGCGAAGCAAACACCCAGCGAAAAACCCACTTGTCAGAGCATTTTCACCCTGACCGGAAACACTGCGTCAGCCGAACACCAAGGCCGCACCCTGCATGTCCGCGGTGCCACCACCGCCGAACCCGCGTCACGCCGGATTTACGATGCATTAGGCATCAATGCGCGGCCGGGCGGGATACAGAAACTCACCGAGTGAACCCCGTATGACGCGGTTGTAGTGCCACTCGGCCCGCAGAGGCCGCGTAACAATCTGCTGGTACGGGATTAATTTAAGAGTCTGTTAAATGTGGGTTAGTCGCACCCAGAGGGAACGGCCTCCTTCGTATTCCGCCCCACCAACGCCCGCACCGCGGCCTCAACCGCCCCTAAATCGTTCGGCAGGACCGCAAACCGTTCCTCCCGCTCGAACAGATCCGCCATCCGCGGGGGCAGCGCCGGCCGATGCCCCGTCGCCCGTTCCATCGCATCCGGAAACTTCGCCGGATGAGCGGTCGCCATCGCCACGATCGGCACCCCCCCGGCGCACGGCAGCGCCCGGGCCGCCGCGATCCCGATGGCGGTATGCGGATCGGCCAGATACCCCGTCGCCGCGTGCAGGCGGCGGATTTCCGCCTCGGTGCCCGGGTCGTCCAGCCGGAATCCATGGAATACGCCGCGCGCGCGGTGCCAGATCGACTCAGGCACGACCATCCGGCCGGTCTCACGAAACGACAGCATCGTCCTGCGCGTGGCGTCCCCATCCCGATCGAGCAGTTCGAACAGCAGACGCTCGAAATTGGAGCTGATTTGGATGTCCATACTCGGCGACAATGACGGCTCCACCGGGACCATCGACATGTCGTTCGATGCCAGGAACCGCGCCAGGATGTCGTTACGGTTCGATCCGACGATCAACCGAGCGACCGGCAGGCCCACGCGGCGAGCGGCCCAGGCGGCGAGGACGTTGCCAAAATTGCCGGTGGGGACGCTGAACGCGACGTTGCGATCCGGCGCGCCCAATGCCAACGCGGCGGCGACGTAGTACGGAATTTGCGCCGCAATGCGCGCCCAGTTGATGGAATTCACCGCCGACAGCCGCACCTCATCGCGAAACCCCGTGTCCGCGAACATCGCCTTCACCAGGTCCTGGCAGTCGTCGAACGTGCCCTGCACCGCGACGTTGCCGACGTTCGCCGCATGCACGGTGGTCATCTGCCGACGCTGCACCTGGCTGGTGCGTTCATGCGGATGCAGGATCATGATGTCGATCCGGTCGCGGCCGGCGAAGGCCTCAATGGCGGCCGATCCGGTGTCGCCGGAGGTCGCGCCGACGATCGTCACCCGCTTGTCGCGCTGTGTCAGCAGGTAGTCGAACCGGCGCCCAAGCACCTGCATCGCCATGTCTTTGAACGCCAGGGTGGGGCCGTGGAACAGCTCCTGCACGAACAGGCCGCCTTCCAACTGGATCAACGGAACGATCGCGGTGTGGCCGAAGCCGGCATAGGCCTCACGGCAAATTTTCCGCAACACCTCAAAAGGAACCGCCGTCCCGACGAACGGCTGCATCACCCGCGCGGCGAGTTCGGCATAGGGCAGGCCACGCATCGCCCGCCAATCGGATGGGCTGAAATGCGGCCAGGACTCCGGCATGAACAGGCCGCCGTCGTCGGCAAGCCCGGACAGCAGCACGTCCGCAAAATCCCGGGTGGGG
>JAYUEJ010000038.1:0-7932 GCA_043739265.1 Rhodopila sp.
GCGGCGGGATCGCCTCGTTGGAAACGATACGATTCGTTGCCGGTGTCCCACACACAGGGCGCATCCGGCGATAGTGCAGTGACGGCATCGACGACACAGGGCAGCGGGGTGTAGTCCACCTGGACCTGCTCCGCCGCGTCTCGGGCGGCGGTTGGGGTTTCGGCGACGACGAAGGCGACCGGATCGCCGACGTGACGCACCCGGCCGTTTGCCAATGCCGGACGCGGCGGCACGATCATCGGCGCCACGGTCGCCACCCGGGTTGCGCACGGCAGGCAGCCCAGACCGGCGATGTCTTGATATGTGTAGATACAAAGGACACCAGGCATGGCACGCGCCGTCTGCGTATCGATCCGGTCGATCGTTGCATGCGCATGGGGCGACCGGACCACACAGGCCCAGGCCTGTCCTGGATCGTTCACATCATCGACGAAGGTGCCTGTTCCGGTCAGGAAGCGGGCATCTTCCAGTCTTCTGGTCGATTGCCCGATGAAGGGCGCCAACTCAGAGCCCCAGTTTGCCGGTCAGGCCGTAGCCCTGGGCCAACGCCATGATCGTGTTCCAGGTGGCGTCTTCGACCGGCACGCCGTTCTTGCGGCGGTCCTGTTCTTTCCTGAACTCTATTTCGCCGGGGTAGAATACTTCCTTGAAGCCCTCGGCTGGCGGGGTTGCCTTCAGGTAGTTGGCGAAGTCGGTGACTTCCTGTTTGAACGTCTCCAGTTCCCGGAATGCAGACACTTTGAACACCGCGATGAAGCAACCATCGTTGTGGCGGCCGGTCGGTTCGACTCCGAATCCAAGTCCGGTCAGCAGGCCGGACAGGATTTCGACGATCACCGCCAGGCCGGTGCCTTTATAGCCTTCGGTGCCGCCCAGCGGCAGCAAGGCGCCGCCGGCTTTCAGCACGCGCGGATCGTTCGATGGTTTCCCATCGGCATCGATAAGCCAGCCGTTGGGAACCTGATCGCCGCGCGCGCTCGCCACGTTGATCTTACCGGCGGCGGCGGCCGAGGTCGCCATGTCGAACACCAGGGGGCCGTCCAGGTTGGATGGGATGGCGAAACAGACTGGGTTGGTGCCCAGCCTGGCCTTGGCTCCGCCGTATGGCGCGACGTGCTTGGGGCTGCGGCCGGAATCGGCGGTGATCATGGCGATCATGCCCTCGCCGGCGGCGAGCAGCGGGTAGCTGGCGAGGCGTCCGATATGGCTTTGATGAAAGATCGTGGTGGCGGCGACGTTTTGCGTTCGCGCTTTCTCGATCGTGTAGCGCATCGCCCGGTCGGTGACCGCGTAGCCAAATCCCCAGTTGCCATCGATGACGGTCGTGGTTGGGGTTTCCTGCGTAATGACCCATGGCGCTTGCGGAACGATGTGGCCGGCCTTGATGCGGTCGATATAGCCGGGGATCAGGATAATGCCGTGGCTGTCATGCCCGACCAGATTGGCACCGATGTTGTAGCGGGCGACGACCGCCGCTTCTTCCTGTGACGCGCCGGCGGCCATCAGCAGGCTTTTGGCGATCTCGATCAGCTTTTCCGCGGTCACGGTGGGCATGGACGCTCTCCTGGTTTCCCTGCCGATCAGGCTAGCGCAGGGTTCGGCTGTTGGCCAGAACGGGAAAACCGGCGTAGCATTGGGGTCAGTGACAAATCAGACGGGGAGCGAACCATGGCAAGCAAGTCTAACGTCTATGCCGGTGTAGCCGGATATGTGGGCCGGGCGGAACAGAAGGGAACGGTGGGGGTGTTCACGCGGCCAGCGGAGACGGGGCGGTGGGAGCATGTGCTGACCGATAAGGAAACCTATACTGTCAATATTCATCCGACCAACCCGAACGTCGTGTTCGCGGGCACGGCGGATGGGGTGTATCGCAGCACCGATCGCGGCAAGAGCTTCCAGCGGGCGAATTTCCCTGATCAGGGCGTGCAAATTTGGTCGTTCCTGGTGGATGCGACGAATCGGAATCTGATCTATGCGGGTGGGTCACCCATCAGCCTGTATCGGAGCGAGGATTGTGGGGAAACCTGGCGCGCGCTGCCTGATCCCGGGATGCCGGTTCGCGCGGTGATGCCGTTTGCCTGCCGTGTGATGCGGCTGGCTCAACAGCCTGGCAAGCCCGGCACGATGTTCGCGGCATTGGAAGTTGGCGGCGTGATGCGCACCGCGGATGGTGGAGAGAGCTGGACCGATTGCAGTGCGGATCTGATTCGACTGGCACAGAGCCCGCATTTGAAGAGCAAGATCGTTAGCGACACGTTTAACGAGGGCATGCTGGACGGCCACGCGCTGGCTATCAGCCCTGCCGATCCGGACAAAGTTATTCTTGCGGTGCGGATGGGTCTGTTCGAGACCGGTGACGGCGGCAGGACGTGGCAGGATATGGAACTGGGGCGGTTCTCGCCCACGACGTATGGCCGGGACGTCAAGGTTTCGCCGCAGGATGGGAATACGCTGTACGCGGCACTGAGCGTTGCGGCGGCCAGCAAGGATGGTGCGATCTATCGCAGTGTGGATAAGGGCGCGAGCTGGAAACGTTTCGATAAAGTGCAGGTGCATGGCACGATCATGTCGGTGGCGTTGCATCACACCGATCCGGATCAGGTGTTTATCGGGGCGCGGTATGACGGGGAGATTTATGGCACTGAGGATGGCGGGGCGACATGGGATTCGTTGCCATTGCCGGCGGGTGTGAAGGATCTGTATTCGGTGGCGGTGGGGTAGTTGTAATGGCCGGGATTCGCCGCCCTTGCTTGTATCGCGGTAGGCGCTGAACCAAAGTCGTGGGTGGCCGGGCCAAGCCCGGCCATGACACATTGGCACAGTCGGCGGCACAGTCGGCGGCACAATTCGTTCCGGGTCGCGATCCCGATCATGACACGCGTATATGAGCACTACCCAAGCGCGTTCCAGGCCAACAGCAGCACGTAGCCGGTGATGGCGATGCCAGCGTGAATCGTCATCACCACCGCTTTCCGGCGTACCAACAGCAACAAAACCCCGGTCAGCACCGCGCCCGCGAACAGCACGGCCGCCACCGTCCCGAACGATCCGACCCCGGCATCGACGCCCCCGGGCGGCCCGCGCAGCGCAAATAGCAGGACGCCAAACCCAATCATCCCCACCGTTCCGTGTGCAACTCCAGCAACGATCGGCGGGGATGAGGCGTTATCGGTCGCGCGCAGGTGCCAAAGCGCCAGCCCGGTCCCGGCGGCGACCGCGAGCGTCAGAACCCAAACAGCAGCGGTAAGCAACGACTTTCAGGCCACCACACCCAGGCCGCGCAGGCGCTCGATATCGTTGGTTGTGAAGCCAGCCTCTTGCAACACCGCTTCGCTATGCTGGCCGATCGACGGCGCTCGGGCGGCCGGCACTTTCTCTTCGCCATCGATATGGAATGGGGTCATCACCGTCAGGCCCTGACCGTCACCGAACGGCACCAGCGCGCCGGCGTGGCGCATTTGGGGATCGTCCAACGCCTCATTCACCGTAGCAACGATACCGAAGGTTATACCTACTCCGTCCAGCAGGGAGCGCCATTCGGCCAAATCCCGATCTGCAAAAACCTTGTCCAGGATCTGCACTAATTGCCGAGCGTTGTGTTTGCGAGCGTTTTGAGTGGCGAAGCGGGGATCGTCGGTGAGTTCCTCGCGGCCGATCGCATTCAGAAACGACTGCAACTGCCGCTGCTCATTGAACATGGCCATGATGAACCAGCGGCCGTCACGGGACCGATAGTGATTCGCCAGGGCGTTCGGGGCATCGTCGCGGTGGGGACGCAATCCCACATCTTCGCCGAACAGACGGGTCTGCACGGCGCAACCGTTCGCCCACAGACCGTTCTGCAAGAGTGACGAGCGCACCACGCCGCCCTGCCCCGTCTTCTCCCGCCGGTACAGCGCCGTCACGATGGCGGAATAGACGCCGGTCGCACTGGGGAAATCGCCCATTCCGGGCATCGACCTGGACGGCACGGTATCGGCATCCGAACGGACCATGTCCATCAGGCCGCTGCGCGCCCAATACGCGGTGGAATCGAAACCGGTCTTGGCCGCCTCGTCACCTTCTTCCCCGTAGGCGGTGAAGGACGCGTAGATCAATCGCGGATTAAGCGGCATCAGATCCGCTGCCGCCATCTTCAACCGATCGCGCACCGGCAGTGGAAAGTTGGTAATGAAAACATCAGCCGAGGCGACCAGGCGATGCAGCACCGCCTGCCCGTCCGGGTGCTTCAAATCCAGTGCCAGACTGCGTTTATTGCGCGACGTCAACTGCCAATAGTAATCCACCGGCTTGCCCGGGATGGGCGTGGAGGCGCGCCAGGGATCGCCGGCGCCGGGGGGTTCGATCTTGATCACGTCGGCGCCGAAGTCCGACAGCATGGTGGCTGCCGCCGGCCCGGCGATCCAGCTTGCGCAGTCGATGACTTTAAGGCCGGTGAACAAACTGTCGGTCATGATCCGTTACTTCTCATTTTAATGGCTATTGGCACGCCCTCACCGTCATCGCCGGGACAAACCCGTGCGCCCACTACGGCGCCTGGTTGCTGAAGATGACGGTACCGGACGCGGCGAACATTCCGCCGACGCCGTGACAGACGGAGATTTTCGCGCCGGGAATTTGCGCCGGGGCAATGCCGCGCATCTGGCGCACACTCTCCTGCAACGCGTACATCCCGTACATGCCGGAGTGCATATACGACAACCCGCCGCCATTGGTATTCAACGGTAACGAACCGCCGGGTGCGGTGTTGCGTCCGGCGATGAAGGCAGCAGCCTCACCTTTGGGCAGGAAACCAAGGTCCTCCAGGCCGTAAATCGGCAGATGCGCGAAGGCGTCGTAGATCATCAGGTGATCGACGTCCTTGTGGGAAATGCCGGCCTCCCGGAACGCTGTCGGGCCGGCGACGCGGAAGGCGCGCGAACTGGTAAAATCCTCCATCTGACTGATCATTGGGGTTTCAGCGCTTTCGCCGGTGCCCAGGATATAAACCGGTTTGGTTGGAAAGTCTTTGGCGCGTTCAGCGGATGTCAGGATCAGCGCACCACCGCCGTCGGTCACCAAGCAGCACATCAGCAACCGGAACGGCCAGGCAATTATCCTGCTGTTCAGCACATCCTCGGTGGTGATCGCATTGCGGAACGTTGCGCGGGGATTAAGACCGGCCCATTCGCGTTGCACGACGGCCACCTGAGCAATCTGCTCCTCGGTCACGCCATAGGTTTTCATGTAGCGCAGCACGGGAATGGTGAACATGCTGGGCGGCCCCATCGGCCCGAACGGCTGTTCGAACTGGCCATTCAGCGACTGGGGATGCACCGAACGCGGCGGGTTGCCGACACGGGATTTTCCGCTTTCACCATGAGTGATCAGGATGGTTTTCGCCAGTCCGGCCTCGATCGCCGCCGCCGCGTGGCGGACGTGGATCATGAAGCTGCACCCGCCGACGGCTGTCCCATCGATCCAGGTGGGCGTGATGCCCAGATAATGCGCAAGCTGCACCGGCGTTTCGTTGGCACAGGCGATGCCGTCGATATCCTTGGGCTTCAACCCGCAATCCGCCATCGCGTTCAACGCGGCATCCGCATGCAGCCCGATCTGCGACAGCTCCGGAATAACACCCATCCGGGTCGTTTCCGCGGCGCCGACAACGGCGACTGTATTGTGTGGCATCGGATCAGCCTTTCGCCGACAGGGTCACGGGGCGGAACAAGGGAAGCGTGATGGTGTCGGTCTGCGGTTCGAACACGACCTCCACCGCCATATCCAGCACCAGCGCCTCGGGGGTTTGTTCGCATTCCACAATGTTGGTCATCATGCGCGGGCCTTCGTCCAGTTCCACTACGGCGATGGCGTAGGGCGGGGTAAAGCCGGGCACCGGGCGGTGATGGATGACATAGCTGTAGAGCGTCGCCTTGCCGCTGGCCTTGGTCACCGAGACTTTGCGGGAGGCGCAAACCGGGCAGAACGGCCGTGGAGGGAAATACACCTTGCTGCATTCGTCGCAGCGTTGCAGCAGCAATTCATTGGCTTTCGTGCCGTCCCAGAAATGCTGGGTTTCGGGGGTCGGCTGCGGCAAAGCGCGTCCGGGGGTCGCCATGGTTCGTTGTCCTCCAGTCTGGTGGATTGACGTTAGGGTACCTGGTCCGGGTGGGCAACTTCGGGGGCTGCGCTGTCGTGGTGGCGATGGACCAGGACCGTATTCGTGTCGATATCGAAAGACGCGGGCGGCCGAGCCATGACGAACCAGTAATGAGCCCGGGCCTGCACTCCGACACTAAGCCCGGTCACGATGCTTCGGGCTTCAGCTCAGCAGCACGGCCTTTCCGATCACGGCGCGGCCGATCACCGCCCGCAGCGCGTCGGCCGCCTGATCCAGGCGGAATGTGTGGGAGATGCGGGGCCGCAGTTTTCCTTGTTCCGCCAAAGCAATGAGGGCCTTCATGTTGGCGCTGGCAAGAGCGGGGTTGGCTTCGTTCAGTCCACCGATGCGCACGCCGATCGCGTCGATGCCTTTGATCAGCAGGTAGTTGCTTCGGATATTTGTTGGACCACCGCCGAGGAACCCCAGGATCAGCAGCCGGCCGCCCCACGCCAGACAGCGCAGCGATTCGTCCGCCACTTTGTCGCCGATCGGGTCATAGACGATATCGACACCCCGCCCACCGGTCAGTTGCTTCACCTGTTCGACGAAACCGGATCGGTAATCGATCGCGTAATCGGCGCCTTCTTCCAGGCAGGCGTTGCGTTTTTCCTCACTGCCGGCGGTGGCGACGACCTTCGCCCCGAATGCTTTCGCCACCTGTATCGCGGCGATGCCGATGCCGCCGGCCGCGCCATGAATAAGCACCCACTCGCCGGCCTGCATGCGGCCGCGTTGCAGCAATGCGTGATAGGCGGTTGTGTAGGCGCCGCGAAACACGCCGGCCTGCGCGATGCTCAGGCCGGCGGGTACTGTATCGCACAGGATCGCCTTTGCATTGCCCAGCTCCGCCAGCGCGCCCAGCGTGTGCCGGGACATCACCGCATCGCCCGGCGTGAATCCGGTTACATCCGGTCCGACCGCGACGACATGGCCCGCGGCCTCACTGCCCGGGATGAATGGCGGTTCCGGACGAAACTGATAGGTTCCCGCCATCATCAGGACATCGACGTATTGAACTCCGCGCGCGGCGATGCGGACCTGTATTTCTCCTGGCCCGGGGGGCGGCGGGTCCGGTCGATCACGTTCCGCCAACACCTCGGGGCCGCCGAATCGTTCGCAAACCATCGCTTTCATGCTGAATGCCTCCTTAATTACATTACGATATGTTTTTTATTAACGGGTTATCCAGGCACTATCACGCAGGGCAATCGGGTGAATAAACAAAGTTGAAACGCCAAGGTCGCCAGGTCACCCAAAAAGCTGATGAATAAGTACCGGGACGCCCCGGGGACCGCCTGATGGCAGCCACGTCTCGGTGTTGGACGGTGAACGCGGTATCTTGGCGTTCCAACGTCCTGGTTCACCCAAATGCGTTCTACAGCATTTTAACGATGACTGGAAAGCGCGCGTCCTCCTTTGAACGTCATGGCGCGACGTGTCCGAGCCACCTGGTGCATCCGGTACCGCGCCGGTTGGCCCGAACCCGCCGCGCCATGACATCGGTGGCGGCTTGGCGCAAGTTCCCGGTTTTCGTAAAAATGCTCTTTTGTTTCTTGCGGGAGCCCAGGACTTACCCAGTCGATGCAATTTGTTTGGGGCAATCGGCACAGTCGTTGTATTGCTGTCCGGTGTCTTGCCGTTGTTCTGTGGAGTGGGTGTCAGGCCAGGATTTTTTTGCACGGAGACAGCGCGAGGGCCGCGAAGGGCCACTGAGAAATCGCCGCCTCCGACGCAGTGGCGCCACAAGCGGCGCCATAAAATGCTTCCAACAACCCCGGACCGCTGTTTCA
>JAYUEJ010000039.1:0-7930 GCA_043739265.1 Rhodopila sp.
GGAATGTCGGGCATGCCGCGCAGCCATCGACCTTGGCGCCTTGGCGTCTTGGCGCTGAACTGGGTCCGCGCAACCGCACGAAATTTTCGCCGGTCGCCGCGAAAGCCGGTCGCCTCGAACGAAGGAGCGCTTAGCCTGGACCCGTGCGAGACAGGCTGACTCATAAGATTTTGGCCGGGTGACCCGCGGCTTTTTTCCGTCTCAGCATCGTCGGTTATTCTCGTCCCCGGACCCGGGAATTAGGCGGGACGCTCCCGCCGCCGCTTCGAAAATTGTGACTCGATGATCAGCGCCACGACGCCGCAGACGATCGCGGCATCGGCCACGTTGAACACGTACCAGGAGACATCCCCCCACGGCGTATCGACATGCGCGTGGATGAAATCGACCACCCCGCCGAAGCGCAGCCGGTCGATCACGTTACCCACCGCCCCGCCCGCGATCGCCCCGATCGCTGTCGCCACCACGTTGTTTTCCGCTCGGCGCAGCCAGAATCCCAGCGCGACGACGACCGCGAGTGCCACGACCGCCAGCACGACATGGCCCCAGGAACCCAGGCCGTTCAGCAGGCCGAAGGTCACACCGCGGTTCCATACCATGGTCAGGTTCAGCACCGGCAGCAGCACCACCTGACGCAACGACGGCAGATCCAGCACATTGAGGATCCACCATTTGCTGACCTGATCCGCCGCCAGCACGATCAGCGCGGCGACCAGACCCAGCGGCAGGACGTTACGCCGGGTCACGCTGCTCTGCACGTCAGTCCCGACTCGACCGCGTCCGAGCAGCGGAGACACAGTGACGGGTGGGCAGCGTTCGACCCCACTTCCTGAAGCACTCTCCAGCAACGGGCGCATTTCTCGCCGGAGGCGGGCGTGACCCTCGACAGGGGTTCGCCCGTGTCCGGCACGAGCGTTACGGAGGAGACGATCGCGATCTCTGACCATGCGGCTTCATCCAGTAGGTTGGCGTGATCCGCATTCAGTGGAAGTTCCACGGCGGCCTGAAGTGACGACCCGATGACGTTGTTTTTGCGGCATTCTTCGATTGGTACCGTGATGCGGCGGCGGATAGCGCGGACAGTTTCCCATTTCGCCGCCAGGGCATCGTCGTGCCAGTCGGCCGGGGGAGTCTGGAACAGTTCCAGATGCACGCTGGTGTCGTCGCTACCAGACGGGGCGCCGAAGCGGGCGCACCAGGCTTCCTCGGCGGTGAAGCACAGCACGGGTGCGAGCCAGCGGCACAGATAGCGGTGCAGATGGTCCAGCACGGTGCGCGATGCCCGGCGGCGCAGGCTGTCCGGACGGTCGCAATATAGCGCGTCCTTGCGGATGTCGAAGTAGAAAGCGGACAGATCGACGGCGCAGAAATTGTGCAGGTCGGGATACACGCCGGTCCAGTCGTAGGACTGCACGGCGGCGCGGAATTTCGTGTCGAGTTCGGTGAGGCGATGCAGCACCCAGCGCTCCAGTTCCGGCATGTCGGCCGTCGCCACGCGTTCGGTTTCGGAAAAACCGTCCAGGCTGCCCAGGATCCAGCGCAGCGTGTTGCGCATCCGGCGATACAGTTCGGATTGCTGTTTCAGGATCTCCGGTCCGATGCGCAGGTCTTCCGTGGTGTCGGAGGACATTACCCAGAGTCGCAAAATGTCGGCGCCGTATTTGTCCGCTACCTCGTCCGGGGCCGTCGTGTTGCCCAGGGATTTGGACATTTTCCGGCCCTTTTCGTCATTGACGAAACCGTGGGTCAGGACGGCCTTGAAGGGGGCGACGCCACGGGTGCCGACGGCTTCCACCAGCGACGACATAAACCAGCCCCGGTGCTGATCCGACCCTTCCAGATACAGGTCGGCCGGCCACGGCAGGCCGCGTTTTTCGAGTACGAAGGCGTGGGTGCAACCGGATTCGAACCAGACATCGACGATGTCCTTCACCTGCTCATAGGCATCCGGGTCGTAATCGGGGCCCAGGAAGCGCGACGGCGGTGAGGAGTACCAGGCGTCGGCGCCCTCGGTTTCGAACGCTTCGACAATGCGGGCGACCACGGCCGGGTCGCGCAGAGGTTCGCCGGTGCGCTTTTCCACGAACACGGTGATAGGCACGCCCCAGGCGCGCTGGCGGCTGATGCACCAGTCCGGGCGGGAGGCGACCATCGATCCGATGCGGTTGCGCCCCTGATCCGGCACGAATTGTGTGGCGGCGATGGCGGACAGCGCCTTTTCGCGGATTTGGTGAATGCCATCCATCGGGATGAACCACTGCGGCGTGGCGCGGAAGATCAGCGGCGCGCGGGATCGCCAGGAACAGGGATACGAGTGGGTGATTTTCCCACGCGCCAGCAACGTGCCGGTTGCTGTCAGAGCCTCACAGACCGGGTCGGCCGCCTTATAGACATGGGCACCGGCGAACAGCGGCACCCATGGGTAGAAAGTGCCGTCATCGGCGACGGTTTCCGGCACGTCCAAACCGTTGGCGCGGCCGAGGATGAAATCGTCCTCGCCGTGGCCGGGGGCGATGTGGACAAAGCCGGTGCCGGCCTCGGTCGTGACGAAATCCGCCAGCAGCAGCGGGGTGTCCTGGTCGTAGCCGCCCTCGGCCCCGGTCGCGCCACGCAGCGGATGCGCCAGGATGGTGCCGGCAAGGTCGGCCCCCTTGACGATTGCCAGTACGGTGTGAGCGACGATTCCGGCGTCCTTCAGGACGGCCGGCAGCAAGGCTTCGGCGATGACCAGTTTCTCGCCGGGTCGCACCAGGGAAAGGATAGTTACTTCATCGACCTGGATGACGGCGTAGTCGAAATCGGCCCCGGCGGCGACGGCGCGGTTGCCGGGCATCGTCCAGGGGGTGGTGGTCCAGATCACGATCGAGGCGTCCTGCAACGCCGCGACCGATGGCGTGACGACCGGAAAGCGCACCCAGATCGTGACGGAGGTGTGGTCGTGATACTCGATCTCGGCTTCCGCCAGCATGGTCTTCTCGACCGGCGACCACATCACCGGGCGCAGGCCGCGATACAGCGAGCCGTTCAGCAGGAACTTGCAGATTTCCCCGGCGATGGCGGCTTCGGACGGCAGGTCCAGGGTGGCGTAACGGTCGCGCCAGGCGCCCTCGACTCCCAGGCGGCGGAATTCGGCGGCCTGGATGTCGATCCACCTTGCGGCATAGGCGCGGCACTCGGCGCGGAAGTCCAGGATGGGGACGGCGTCCTTGTCCAGCCTTTTGGCGCGGTATTCTTCCTCGATCTTCCACTCGATCGGCAGGCCGTGGCAATCCCAGCCGGGGATGTAGTTGGCGTCAAAGCCGGACATCTGGCGGGTGCGGTTGATGACGTCCTTGAGGATCTTGTTCAGCGCGTGGCCGATATGGAGGTTCCCGTTGGCGTACGGGGGGCCGTCATGCAGGATGAACAAAGGGCGGCCGGCCGAGGCTGCCCGGAGTTTGCTCCACAGGTCCATGGCCTCCCATTTCGCCAGGATCGCCGGTTCCTTCTTCGGCAGGTCGCCGCGCATGGGGAAGGCGGTCTGCGGCAGGAACACAGTGTCGCGGTAGTCGCGTGGGGGCGTGGGGGCGGCGTCGTTCATGCGGATTCCGTGAGACAGGGGCGGACTTATGGCGCCAGCCTATACACGGATGCGACACGCGCTGCCATGTCGAACGCGGAAAGGTGAGATGCGCCGGTCAGGCGGCCACTCGCGCATCAATATCCCCGGCCCGCACGCCTAAGGCCAGAAATTCAGGTCGATCATTTGGTCGTACGACCAAGGACAGATGGACGGGAACACGCTGCGATCCATGCCCGTCTCACGGGCCGCGCCGAGGATAGCGAGGTGATAGGCCGCCTTAACCGTCTCTTCCAGACTGGATTTGAGGCTCGGGTTATCCGCTATATGATTTTCGAGTCGGACGCGCTGTTCTTCCACCGTCAGGCGCCAACTCGTGCTGCGCAGAACGGGCTGGTGCTGCCATTTGAGCAGGTGCAGAAGTAGGATGGTCAACCGGCTGACCAGTTCGCGTTTCTCGTGCTTGCCGATGCTTTCGATTTCTTCGGCGATATGGTCGATGTCCGCCTCGGACAGCCGCCCGGCGCGCAGCAACCCGGCCTGCTCGTTGGCCCAGGCGTAGAAATCCTGATCGTAGAGGGTCTGGTTGGTCATTGGGTTTTCCTGTTGCCAGGGTTGCCTGACAGCGAAGCCTCGTCAAACATATAGATGCTTTTGAAATCCGATAAACGCGCTGCGTATCGCCGGGATGCCGCCCAGTTCGACCGCGGCGTCGCCGACCTCGCGATATTTCAAGCGGATCAGATGGGGTAGTTTGTCCTCGGCCAGTTCGCCGACGCCTTCCTTGACGTATTGCGCCAGAACGAACGCCAGGAACGTTTGCAGCTTGTCCTCATAGTTAATCGCGATCGCGGCCTTTCCCGCGTCGGCGCGCGCCTGGCGGGAGATCGGCGATTGGGCGAAGGCGATGTACGCCAGCACGTCGTAGAGGTCGCTTTTCCCGGCATCGATCATGCGCTCGATTTCGCGCAACTGTTCGCCGCCGAAGCCTTTCTCGCTGAGGCTTTCCAGCAGCGCCTTCCTGGTGTCCGGCTGGCTCCACAGCGCGCGCAGTTCGTCTGGCAGCTGTTCGCTTTCTACATTCTGCCGGTCATCGTCGGACTCATCGGATGTTTGGCCGCCTGGCTCGGCATCCGCTTCATCCCATGACCTCGCCCCAGGCGTAGCAGGTGGTCATACAAGCCCGCGTCAAGACGGTCTGAACAGGTAGTCCCATCCCTACTCTGGCATCTTCCGCCCGCCAGTGGTCACGCGGCCCAGCCCAGGGCTTCGCGTGCGACTTCCAGGTCGTGTGCGGCCTGAAGGCCAAGCCAGAACTCCGGCGATGTACCGAACCGGCGCCCGAGGCGAAGAGCGGTTTCCGCAGTCACCGCACGTTTCGCATTAAGTATTTCGGTGATGCGGGTGACAGGCACCGCCATGTCACGGGCGACCGACCGAGCGGACAGGCCAAGCGGCTCCATGAATTCGTGGCGCAACACGTCGCCGGGCGTGACATAGGCCAGCCTTTTCTCAGTCACTTCGTCGCCGAAGTTGGTGGTGGCCAAATCGTCGCGTTTAATGGTCATGTTGATCTCCTTTCAGTGGTAATCGACGATCTCAACGTCGAATGCGTTGCCGTCTTGCCAGCGGAAGCACACCCGCCACTGGTCATTGACCCGAATGCTGTGCTGCCCGGCCCGATCGCCCCGCAAGGCTTCCAACCGGTTGCCGGACGGGGTTCGCAGGTCCGCCAGCGACTTTGCGACATCCAGCATTCGCAGCTTTCGGCGAGCGGAATCAGCGATATCGGTGGGAAAGCCCTTCGGGGCCTTTCTGAGGAAAACGGCTGCTGTCCGCTTGTCTTGAAAGCTAGCAATCATGGGTGTTCTGTAGCGCAGAACGGCTCGTCAAGCCAGTGCTTTGTTCTGCGTCACGCAACAGGTGGGCAGCTTGTGGTTGCGAGAGGTCAGGACGGTGTCGGCGATGTCTCCGGCGGCGCGTTTGCCGGCGCCTTGGAGGCGGCCAAGGGTGATTCTGGCCTCGCGCCTAATGCGGCTTACCTCTACCACGCTCTAACGCCTGAATTTAAAGCGGTGTCGATGAGGTCGAAGCGGTTTTCGGATTCGTTCATTGAGCGGCTTCTGCCAGGACCTTTTTCGACTGCGTGGTTAATTCGCCAGAAAAGGCCTTGCTCAGGAGCGATTGCTTAAGTTCACCTGGTAACTGCACTCACGCTCATAATTCGCTATTAGATTTTCGGAATGGGAGCGCCGGGCGGCCGGGTCGAGGGTGTCGCGTTGGCCGACCAGACCAAGAGCATCGACTACGTCGCTCGCCATGTCCGTTATCTCGCCGCGGCGCCTGTCGGACTCGTTGAGTCGGTTCTGGCGCATGTCGCGGCCATCCTCGCGATCTGATCGGGTTTTGTCCCGGGTTGGCATTGCATGACCCCGCGACACAATGCGGGGTCCGAACCGCCGTTATCCCTTATGACGGGTCCGTTGTCAGACGACCGGCAGGCGCCTCGCGCGGTTCGTCCATCCTGACCAGACGGGGCCGAACGGGAAACTCCATGCCGTCGTAAATCTCCGCCAGGGGAAGCGTGACCCCGATCGATGGCATGTCCACTTCGCCGTCGAGTCCGTCCACGAGGCGGCGAATCCACACCCGATCCTGTCCGCGCGACCAAACCGACACCTCGGGTGCGTTCGGTTCGACGATAACGATGGTGTCGAGACTTTCGACCAGCTTGTATTCCGCCAACTTCTCAAAAGTGTCGAAATCGCGGGTAGTCGGCGACAGCACCTCGGCGACCATGCGCGGCAAAGCGGCCCTGAAACCGTCGGGGTCCCGTGGTCCGCAATCCACACCGGCATCCGGACGCCGGATTTGTCCGGGGATCGTCTCGATACTGCCGTCACCACTGAACGGTCGGAAGCCACTGCCTCGTAACTGGCCCCGGAGTTCCTCTAAAATATTGATAACAATGGAATTATGAACATTGCGGGCACCTGCCATCATTCGAACCGGGAACCCGCCGACAAGCTCATGCCGCTCCGGCTGCAGGGCCTGCCACGCGAAGAACCGGTCAACGGTCCACGGCTGCAAAACTGGGTCAGACATCGCGCCACCCTCTCCGCCGCGTAGAATACCACACCGTGTCGCCGATCCGAATACCAGTGCGGTATCCCGCCAGAGACGCAATCAGTAGCGCTCACCCCGCAATCGTCCTATGCCCCCGCGCATGACATTCCCCTCAGTCCACCCGATGCTCGACGCGGCACTCGTCGCCCGCGGTTATCTTGAACCCACCGAAGTCCAGTCCGCCGTTCTCCAGCCGCAGGCAGACGGCCGCGACCTGTTGGTCTCCGCCCGCACCGGGTCGGGCAAAACCGTCGCCTTCGGCCTCGCCGCCGCATCGACCCTGATGCCGGACGGCGGCATGCCCGCCCCCGGCGCCCCCATCGCCCTGTGCATCGCCCCCACAAGAGAACTCGCCTTGCAAGTGCAGGCCGAACTCGCCTGGCTGTATGCCGGCGCCCGCATCGTATCCTGCGTCGGCGGCATGGACATAAGGCGGGAGGCTCGGTTGCTCTACGCCGGCTGCCATATCGTCGTCGGCACGCCAGGCCGGCTGGGCGACCATCTGCGGCGCGGCAACCTAAACCTGTCGGCGCTGAAGGTCGTCGTGCTGGATGAGGCGGATGAGATGCTCGACCTCGGCTTCCAGGACGAACTGGAAGTTCTTCTGCAGGCCGCGCCCACCGAACGGCGGACGTTGATGTTCTCCGCCACCATCCCCCACGACATCGCCAACCTGGCCCGCAAATACCAGCGCAACGCCCTGCGCATCGACACCATCGATCGATCCCAGCCCCACGACGATATCGAATACCGCGCGCTGACCGTCGCGGGGCATGAGACCGAGGCCGCGCTTGTCAACATCCTGCGCTGGTACGAAGCGCCGGGAGCGCTGGTGTTCTGCGCCACCCGCGATTCCACCCGCCGGCTGCACCAATCCCTGGTGCAACGCGGTTTCGCCGCCGTCATGCTGTCGGGCGAACTCAGCCAGCACGAACGCACCACGGCGCTGGACGCGCTGCGATCCGGCCGCGCCCGCGTCGGAGTCTGCACCGACGTCGCCGCTCGGGGTCTCGATCTGCCGGCGCTGGATCTGGTGGTGCATGCCGACCTGCCGACCAACCCGGAGACGTTGTTGCACCGCAGTGGCCGCACCGGGCGGGCCGGGCGCAAAGGTGTCTCCGTCCTGATCGTGCCGCATTCCAAGCGCCGCCGGGCGGAGCAGGTGACGAATGCCGCGCGGGTGCGGGCGGCATGGTCGAACGCACCCAGCGCCGAAGACATCAACGGCCGTGACCGCCAGCGCCT
>JAYUEJ010000040.1:0-2639 GCA_043739265.1 Rhodopila sp.
ATTGGTGAAACGCACCACCAGATAGGTCGCGAACGAGATACCAAACAGCACGCGCGGCCACCGCAGCATCCAGATCGTCGCCGCGAAAAACACCAACAGCACCACATAAAGCGGCAAGATATTCAGCAGGCTTGGTTGGAATCGCAGCAAGACCGCTTCCAGGATGCTGCGGTATGGATCGTCCCCGAGCACGTCCAGCCGGGTTTCTTCCAGGTAGTACATGCGGTTCAACGCGGTGGCGGAGTAGGTGACCTGAGCCGCGAACAGCACGAACAAAAAAATGTGAACGATGTAGAGCGTCCAGGCCCGCCGCAGGACGTCCGCGATGGTGGAGATCGTACCCTTCCGCGCCAGCGCCAGCCCATAGGACAGCCCGGCCCCGTAGCCGGCGAGCAGCACGAACACCTCGGTCGCATCGCACATCGCGAAATTGCGCAGGCTGAAGTCGCCCAGCACGTCGCCGGGGATATGATCGGTGTAGATCCACCACAGCGCCAGGCCGCGGAAGAAATCGACGCGAAAGTCTCGGGTAGCGGATCGCCTGATCAGGTCCATGCCGGGGGATGTGGGAGAGCGCGGCCCTATCGATATCACCGTGATTCGTTCGGTTGGGTCACGTTTTGGGGACATCCCCTTAGCGGATTGATATCAGGCGTCGCGTCCACCCGGAAAGCGACCCGTCCAGCGCTTGAAATATGTTGTTGGTTTGGCAGAAAGGTGGACGTTGTCCGATCAAGGTCATAGAACTGCCTTGCTTACGATATACCGATGCAGGGTCCTTAGAAGGCTGGCCGTTGCGCTGGTTGAGGGCGACGACAACGATAATGACGATTAGGGCAGGAAACCGACCTTGACGAACGCCACCGCGAACAATCA
Source organism: Rhodopila sp. (assembly GCA_043739265.1). GTDB lineage: Bacteria > Pseudomonadota > Alphaproteobacteria > Acetobacterales > Acetobacteraceae > Rhodopila. The sequence continues at coordinate 877 of JAYUEJ010000040.1, forward strand.
CGCCTGGAAGCAACACGCCGCGGCGGCCCTTTCTGGCACGGGGGTTATCGCCTCCCGCCCTGTTCATTCCAATCAGACCGCCACGAGCCTTGTCACCGAGGCCCTTCGCCGCGACGAAGGCCGCCTGTCCATTGATGGCGCCTTCATGGTGGAGACCGGCGTCCACACCGGCCGTTCCGTGCAAGACAAATTCGTGGCCGATGAACCGTCCGTCACCGCCGATATCTGGTGGGGCAAGATCAACCAGCGCATGACGGTCGCACGCTTCAACGCGTTCAAGGGCCGCGTCCAGGGCTACCTGCAAGGCCAGGAACTGTTCACCCAGGACCTGTATGCCGGCGCCGACCCGGAACACCGCGTGCGCGTACGCCTGGTCACCACCCAGGCGTGGAACGCGCTGTTTGCCCGCAACATGTTCATCCGCCCGCCGGAAGCGGACCTTGCGACGTTCGAACCCGACTACGTGATCCTGCATGCGCCGCTGTTCCAGACCGACCCGGATGTCGATGGCGTGCGGTCCTCCACCACCATCGCTTTGTCGTTCGAGCAGAAGCTGATCGTCATCGCCGGCAGCGAATATGCCGGCGAGGTGAAAAAATCGATCTTCACCATCATGAACTGGCTGCTGCCCGCCAAGGGCGTGATGCCGATGCATTGCAGCGCCAATGTCGGCAAGGATGGCGACGTGGCACTGTTCTTCGGCCTGTCCGGCACCGGCAAGACCACCCTGTCGTCCGACCCGGACCGCAAGCTGATCGGCGACGATGAGCATGGCTGGGGGCCGAATGGCACGTTCAACTTCGAAGGTGGCTGTTACGCGAAAGTGATCAACCTGTCGCAGGAAGCCGAACCCGAGATCTGGGCCGCGTCCAACCGGTTCGGCGCGGTGCTGGAGAATGTGGTCGGCGACAGGCACGGCAACCTTGACCTGACGGACGGCTCGCTGACCGAGAACACACGGTCCTGCTACCCGGTCGAGTTCATCCCCAACGTCAACCTGACCGGCCGCGGCGGCCAGCCAAAGAACGTTTTCATGCTGACCTGCGACGCCTTCGGCGTGCTGCCGCCGATTTCCCGCCTGACTCCGGCGCAGGCAATGTATCACTTTCTGTCCGGCTACACCGCACAGGTCGCCGGCACGGAAAAGGGTCTCGGTAATGAACCGAAAGCCACGTTCAGCACCTGTTTCGCACATCCGTTCCTGCCGCGCCGGCCGGAAGTGTACGGGACAATGTTCGCTGACCTGATCGCCAAACACGGCGCCACCTGCTGGCTGGTGAACACCGGCTGGACCGGCGGCCAATACGGCGTCGGCAGCCGGATGAGCATCAGGCACACGCGGGCCTTGCTGCGCGGCGCCCTGGACGGATCGCTGACCCGGATGGAATTCCACAAAGAACCGTTCTTCGGTCTGTCCATCCCGGCGCATGTGCCCGGCATCCCGGATGAGGTCCTGGACGCTCGGCAATCCTGGGCCGACAAGGCGGACTATGACCGCATGGCCCGGCACCTGATCAAACGTTTCGAGGAAAATTTTGCCTCGTTCGAAGCGAACGTCGGCGCCGACGTCAAAGCCGTGGCGATCCGCGCCGCGGCCTGACGGCGGACCGCACCCGCCGCGCCATGACGTCGGTGGCGGCTTAGCGCAAGATCCCGGTCATCGTGAAAATGCTCTTTTGTTCCTTACGGGAACCAAGGAGTTACCCAGTCAATGCAAGTGGTTTGGGGCAATCGGCCAGCCGTCGTATGGCTGTCCGGTGTCT
>JAYUEJ010000041.1:0-2626 GCA_043739265.1 Rhodopila sp.
CTTAAATTGGCTTCCTGTAGATACAGTCGCCGGATGCCGGTCGCACCCGCATTGGCATGGAACGCGGACGGCATCAGCACCCCGATCGATCCGTCAGCGGCGGCCAGTTGCATGGTGCGTTCAGCGAACAGACGGTACAGATCCAGGTTTCCGGATGTCGCGTGCGCGCGTTGGTGACGGTATAAGCGTGTCGCGATGTGCTTCATCCGAGCGAACCCGGCCCGATAGTCATTGAATGAAGCTGCAACGCCGGGACGCGCCAGCACCGCCTGTTCGATGGTCGCCCGTTGCGTTCGGGTCGGCGCATCCAGGACGGTTGGATCGAAATCGGCAACGAAGTCCTTGGTGTTCGGCAATACCACGTCCCACGGCGGGTTACCCAGAACGACGGAAAAGCCGTTGGGAAATACCTCGGGGAATACGAGGTCCCAGGCAACCGCGTCCGCCCCAGCCGTCAGCAGCACAGCCTGCCGTTCGGTCAGGGTATCGGGCCATGAATTTTCGGCCGCGACGCGGGTCGCCAGCGTGAGCCACACATCGTCCCCATCGCGGTCCCGCAGCATCGCCGCCCCGGACCAGGCACGCGCGAGTTGCGTTAACGGATGCAGCACCTGGTCCAGGCGATTTTTAGTGGCTTGCTTCGTTGCCAGATCAGCGATGTCCCGGCCGATCGACGCATTCAGATCTTTTGTCAGATCTATTGCCAGACTCAGGCTTTCTTGCAGCCGTTCCGCGACGCCCCGCGCCAATAGTGGATCAAGCGGCCCGCCGGTCACCGGCAGGGTCGAGAGAGATTCGAAGAATGGTCCAGTCAGCGCGTCGCCATGCACCAGACGATGATCCAAAAACGTCAGCGGCAGCCCCTCGGCATAAGATTCCAGCCACAGCGACACTTTTGCCAGTTCGACCGCCAGTTTGTTACTGTCGCAACCATACAGGCAATGCACCGCCACGAGGCGCCGGCATATCGCGCGTGCCCGCGCTTCGGAATAGCCCCGGCTGGGCAGATACGGCGCGAGTGTGTTGTCCGGGTCGGGCAGAGCGGCGATGCGGTCATGCAGCCCACGCTCATCGCAAACGCGGCAGGCGGTCAGCAGCGCCTCCCCGAGATAGCGACAGGCTTCGACCAGGAAATGACCACTGCCGGTGGCGGGATCGACAATTTTCAGCGTCAGCAGCCGCGCGGGGTTCGGATCGTCCGGCGGACTGAGGCTGGCGATTTTCGGGTCCAGCGCCTGGCGCACCAGGAAGCGAACGAATTCATGCGGTGTGTAGAACGACCCTGTTGCCTTGCGGCCCATGCCGGCGCGCAGAAAGAATGTCCCGGCGTCGATGTCCGCGGGTTCGGCGCCGGCCGGCACGACGGTTTCCAGCTTGCCATGGCGCAGGCGCCTGAGCGGTTCCATTGCGATGCCGGGTTCCTGTTCCAGCAAACCTTCATAGATGCTGCCGAGGTCTTCCACATCCAGCGATCCGTAATGCACGCGTGCCCGCTGACCGTTAGCCGAAAAAATCCAGATCAGCCGGTCCAGCAGGATCGCCACCGCGCGGTCGCCCCATTCAAGCCGGTCAAGCAACGGTGTCGTGTTCGCGCCAAACAAGGCGCCGCCCAGGGGCGCGATGCGCAACTCCGAACACGATAGCCCGTCTCGAAAAATCGCGAACAGCGACCGCAATCCGGTTTCCAGCATGTGCCCGGTGTCGTGTCCAAGATCCAAATGCCGTCGCACCAGCGGACCCAGCGCGCGATTGGGCGATAGCGCCGCGCGCCACAGACGCGAAGACGCGAAGCTGAACCCGCCACCCGGTTCGGCGGGACTTTCCAGTTTCAGGATGAACAGCAGTCGATAGACCAGCACCAGGCCCTGTTGCCACAGCGCCGCCGCGTCAAGGCCGGTCCGATCCGGCAGCGCATTGATGAAGCCGGTGATCGCCTCCCTCGCCTGGCGGCGCAGTGCCGTGGTGACCCGCGTCTGATGCAGCCGGGCAGCGTCCAATACATCCGGTAACCGCGGCAGTCCGCGCGCACCGGCGAGCGTCATCATGACGCGGAACGAATCGGGCGGCAGCGGACTTTGCCGCCAGCCGCTGACCGGGACTGAAAGATGGCTGTCCGAGCGGGTCGGGTCGCACAGCAACAGCCGCAGCACGTCACCGTTGGTCAGCAGGCCCGCACGCTCCCCAAGCGCTAAAAGCACGCGCTGGGCGATGCGGGTGGGGCTGGACCGATAGGCAAGCGGAGACCGATCGACGGCATCCAGGTCGGTGTCGCCGGCGATCGACCAGGCCCGCAAACGGGCGCCGTTGGGGGCATGCAGGAGCCATCCGCCGTCTTCCGCCCCTTCCCGCGTGGTGACCGGGTCCTGCCGCCGGGGTCGGTCGTAGCCAAGGGCGCTTGCCAGTTTCGATGTCACATGCTGGTGGACTCGTTCCGCACCACCACCTCGCAACGATTTTCGCAGCGCATCCCAGTTGGTTTCAATGCCCAACGGCAACACCAGCCCGTCGCGCAAGAACGGCGTGGTCATCGCCGATCCGGACAGAATGCAGTCCTCCAGATCCAGCGTCATGGCACCAGCATCAACAGGCCGAGAATGCGCAACGATCGTGGCGGTAGCGGCGAGGG
>JAYUEJ010000042.1:0-2613 GCA_043739265.1 Rhodopila sp.
GTGTTGGAGGCTTTTTTGATCGCTTCCACCGCCCGTAGCACGCCATCGGAATGGCCGTGCGCGGTATCGACCACGATGATGTCGGTTTCGGCGGCGATCAGGGCGCGGGCTCGGGCCTCGCCGTCCGGGCCGACACCGGTGGCGGCGGCGACGCGCAGGCGCCCGAGTTCGTCCTTGTTGGCGAGCGGGTGGGATTCCGCCTTGTCCATGTCCTTGACGGTGATCAGGCCGATGCAGCGAAACTGGTCATCGACGACGATCAGCTTCTCGATCCGGTGCTTGTGCAGCAGGTGCCTGGCCCGTTCCGCGCCAACATCGGCGGCGACGGTGACGAGGTTTTCCCGCGTCATCAGCTCATACACTTTAAGGCTGGGATCGGTGGCGAAGCGGACGTCGCGGTTGGTGACGATGCCGACCAGGCGGTTGGTGTCGCGCTCCACCACCGGAATGCCGCTGATGCGATGGGTCGTCATCAGGACTTTGACATCCGCGAGAGTCTGGTCGGGATGGATGGTCAGCGGGTTCACCACCATGCCGGATTCGTATTTCTTGACGCGGCGGACCTGGGCGGCCTGTTCCTCCGGCGTCATGTTCTTGTGGATGACGCCCATGCCGCCGAGTTGCGCCATGATGATCGCCATCTCGGCTTCGGTGACGGTGTCCATCGCGGCGGAGATCAGCGGGATGTTCAGCGTGATGCTGCGGGTGAGCCGGGTGACCGTGCTGGCGGCCGAGGGGAGGACCCGGGAATAGGCCGGCACGATGAGGACATCGTCGAACGCGAGGGCTTCTTCCACCCGGGACATGATCCCGGCATGGGGGGAAGACGGCAGTGTCTGCTTGGGACTATCGAACGCCATGGGCGGGTGAGCCTTTCCGCTACCTTGGCGCCCCCAAATAGGCGGGTGTTGGGGAGTCCGCAAGTGTTGGGTTTGTGACAGGACGACAGTTCGTCCGGGCGCTTCGCCAGGAATGTGGCAGAAGCGGGACCGGACATTAGATTTAGCCTGTCGGCAGGGTCTGGCTGCCGTCGGCCAGGCGGCGCATGCTGGCGACCAACGCGTCCAGCGTGAACGGCTTGCCGATCACCACCATGCCCGGCGCCATATCCTCGTCCAGAGCCGAACCGGCATAGCCCGTGATGAACACCACGGGCAGGCCGGGTTTGTATTCGCGGGCGCGTTCGGCGACCTGGCGTCCATTCAGCCCGCCCGGCAAACCCACGTCGGTGACCAGAATGTCCAGATGCGTGCCAGACCGCAGCACGCGCAACGCCTCTGGTCCGTCCACCGCCTCCCGCACCTGATAGCCGATGTCGCGCAGCCGTTCGGCAACCGCGATACGCACGCTGCTTTCGTCCTCTACCAACAACACCGTCCCACTCGCCAACTGGGATGATTTTGCATCGGATTCTGTCGCTGCCGGCGGGTCGGGCGTCAGTGCCGGTTCGCACCGGGGCAAGTAAAGGCGCACCGTCGTGCCCTGTCCCGGGGTGCTTTCGAGACGCACCACGCCATTTGACTGCCGCACGAAACCGTAGATCTGGGACAGGCCGAGCCCTGTCCCTTCGCCGATCGGCTTGGTCGTGAAGAACGGCTCGAAGGCACGCGCCAAAGTGGCCTCGTCCATGCCCTGGCCGGTATCGGTCACCGAGATTTCGACTTAGTCGCCCGGTTTAGCCCCGTCCTGGCCGGCGACCTACACGCGTCCGAGGTGGATGTCAGCGGTACGGATCGTCAAACGTCCGCCCATGGGCATGGCGTCGCGTGCGTTGATCACGAGGTTCAGCAACACGTTTTCAAGTTGGTTGGGGTCGCACATGACCGTCCGGATGCTGTCTTCGGGGCGCAGCTCGATCGTGATCCCGGGGCCCACCGAGCGCCGGATCAAATCGTCCATCCCCTTGATCAGTTCGTTCGGCTCGACGGCACGCGGCTCAAGCGGCTGGCGATGCGCGAACGCGAGCAGGCGATGTGTCAGCGCTGCCGCACGCGTCACACTTTGCCGGGCCAGGCCCATGAAACGCAGGGCTTCCGCCGTCTGTCCCTGCTCCATCCGGCGCCGCATCATCCCAATCGCGCCGCTGATGCCCTGGAGCATGTTGTTGAAGTCGTGGGCAATACCGCCCGTGAGCTGCCCCAGCGCATCCATTTTCTGCGAATGGCGGAGCTGCTCCATGGTGGCGCGCAGATCGGTGATGTCGCGTCCCTCCGCGACGATAAAAACGACCTGGCCCTGGTCGTCGCGTACCGGACTCAGCGAAAAGTCGTAGGTCCTCAACTGATCATCGGGCAGCAGCAGTTCCAGTTCGGTGCGGATGAATTCACCCGCCGCCGCAGCCGGATACCAGGCCCGCAATGCCGCCACGGCGGTCGGGGTGCGACGGAACCATGGGGTATCCCATACAAGCTGCCCGATCACGCCGGGCGGATCGATCGCCGTCGCATCCAAGACCGCACGGTTCGCTTCCAGGATTGTGCCATCAGGGGTCGTGAGGCCGATGAGCTGGTATGTCGAATCGAAGATTCCGCGAAACCGGTGTTCGGACAATCTGGCCGCCCGGCTACGCTCCTCAACCCGCTGCTCCAAAGTCTCATTCAACTCGCGCAGGGA
>JAYUEJ010000043.1:0-2609 GCA_043739265.1 Rhodopila sp.
TAATGCGACCAGTTCGCGGCGGAGTTCTTCGGTCGGGCCGTGATGGGTCTGGCGGCCGTCGCCCTCCATCGGAATAATCTTGTCACGGATGAACGCTCGGGTGCGTTGCTGCAACTCTAGCAATTCGGGGGAGAGCGAAAAATCCATGCGGCGGTCCTCGGATTGGGATGGCCGGGTCAAGCCCGGCCATGACGGGTTAGAAAGCGCGTCCTTGGGCGATTTCGTGGGTGAATTCAAGAATGCCGGTGCCGTAGCCGGTCAGCGGCGCATATCGAGGCTCCTGCGTGGCACCCATGCGGTAGCGCAAACCGAGCTGCAGGAAGATGACGGATAGTTTGTACATCGCCAATACTCGGTGGAACAGGAAGTTTGACATGTCGCGGCCGGATATTCGGGCATAGGCCGCCACCGCGTCTTGCCGGGAGCAGAGGCAGGCCTCCACGGCTGGCATCTGTTCCATGTCGTGCATCGCCGGGGGATCGTCGGCGTGGATCCAGTATGTCAGCAGGGTGGCGAAATCGAACAATGGATCGCCGCGGGTGCCCTGGTCCCAATCGACCACCGCGCGCGGCGACAAATCGTCCGGATTCAAAATGATGTTGTTCAGTTTGAAATCATTGTGCAGCAGCGCGGGCGGCCCATCCGGAACGATGTTGCGTTCCAGCCAGGCACCGACATCGTCGTGCAGGCGTTCGGTGCCGTCCTGCAACGATGCCAGCCCGCGTTTGCGCCAGCCGGAGACTCCCCGCGCCAGAAAACCGTCCGGCCGGCCCAGATCGTCCAGCCCGACCGCCTTGGTATCGACGGCATGGATCGCGGCGATGGTTTCCAGCAGCACCTGCGACAGGCGTGCACCAATCTCCGGACGATGCGCCAGCGCGGGCGGCAGGTGTTCGCGGATCACCAGGCCGGCGCGGTATTCGATGATTTGGAAGCGTTGTCCGACGATCGACGGATCGTCGCACAGATGCAGCCCGCGGGCGATGAACGGCAAGGCGTCCGGCAGGCGCGACAGGATGCGGAACTCGCGCGCCATGTCGTAGGCGCCGGCCGGCAGTTCCCCCATCGGCGGGCGGCGGAGCACGGCGGGCTTGCCGTCCAGATAAATCAGATAGTTCAGGTTCGCCAGACCGCCGGCGAACTGGCGCGGCGGCGGGTCGGCATCCAGGCGATGGCCATGGGCGGCGAGGTATGTACGAACCGCGCCCCAGTCCAACGGGACACTATCGGCGGCGGACCGCAGGCCGGTTTCGGTTTGCACGCTTCCTCCTGAGGCTGTTGGCGGGGACTCCATACAGCAGGACGCGAATGACGCAACCGAGGGCCGGCCGGCGCCGATCGGGTTGGGCGGCCAGGTGGATCATCTGATGCCGCCCAGCGGCCATTTCCGCTGGCTGTCGGTTGCTGCCGCATCGCCGGCTATGGTGCTGTTGGTCCCGCGTACGATGGTGGCGCCAGTAGCACCGGGCGTGGCGGGATCCGCCGCCGCCGTCGCTGTCGGGCCGCCGCTGCAGCCGCCGAGGATGGCAAACGCCGAACCAGCGATCAAAAACCCACGCGTCATCGTGTTCATGACTTTGTTTCCTGGCCCGGGGCCGGCGCTTCGGCGAAACCCACCAGCATCTGGCCTTCCTGCACCATTTCGCCCGCGACGCAGGACACCGACGCGACCACGGTATCGGCCGGCGCGGACAGGCGGAAGACGGTCTTCATCGCCTCCAGCACCACCAGGACCTGGCCGCGGGTCACGCGGTCGCCGACCGCCGCCATCACCCCGGTCACCAGTCCGGGGATCGGCGCCACCAGGCGATCGCCGGCATCTTCCTCGTCATCCGCCGAGGCCAGAGGGTCCGGCAGGGTCAGCCGCCAGGTCAGGCCGTTATCGCGCACCGTCACGACATGCCGGTCCATCGTTGCCGACACCTTACGCCAGACCCCATCCAGCGACACGCGCAGCGTCCCGTCGCCCTGCCGTTCGGCGGTCCCGTTTATCTGACCGATCCGCCATTGGGTGCCTTGCCGGGTGACCGCCACCGGGTAGTTTGTTTCGCCGTCAGTAAAGTCAAACACACGCGCCGCCGTCGTATTCAGCCACCACAGATCGCGCGCATCCCAGGGATCCTGGCCAGTTTGGGTTTCCGCCGTCAGCACCGCCAGCGCGGCGATGGCCAGGATTTCGGCCGGCGGGGTGCCCTGGGCGGCCAACAGCGTGGCGCCTTCGCGGGCGATGAAGCCGGTATCGATGCCCCCGGCGACAAAGCTTTCATGTAAAATGATACGATCCAGCAGATCGAGGTTGCTGGCGAGCCCGGCGACGGCGCAGTCGGACAAGGCAAGGTGCATGCGGCGCAGCGCGGCCTGCCGGGTTGGTCCGTAACAGATCAGTTTCGCCAGCATGGCATCGTAATGGATCGACACCGTATCGCCGGTGGCAAAGCCGGTATCGACGCGCACGCCTTCGGTTTCGGCGGGCATACGGAACAGCGCCAGCTTGCCGACGGACGGCGCGAAATCCCTGGACGGGTCCTCGGCGTAGATCCGCGCCTCAATGGCGTGGCCGGTCAGGGTGATGGCGGATTGGACGGCTGGCAAAGCCTCCCCTGCCGCCA
>JAYUEJ010000044.1:0-7841 GCA_043739265.1 Rhodopila sp.
TTGGAAACCAACATCTCGCCTGAGTCCTGGAAGGTGATCAGGGCGCGGTCGAACAAGGCATCCAAATGCACGGCCAGCAGCAGGCCGTTGAATGCATCGAGCCGCTCCCGGTTATTGCTGTCGCGCCATGACTTGATATGGGAGGCTCGGAGCAATTCCGGTGCCGACACATTGGTAAGCGGACATTGCCCTTGCCAGAGGTTCAAAAGGTCCGCGCGGAAGCGGCCTTGTCCGATGCGTGCCTTTGCAAGAACCGTGGCTTCGGTTTCCACATCTTGGATTGCGTCTCTGATGTTTTTCTCAGGGGCGGCAGGGCTGGTTCGGACGAACGCTTGTTGCAATTCCGTCGTGAAATTCCGAAGTGCGGCTGGGCTGAGAAATCCAAAAGAAATACCGTAATGGATAAGGCCACCTCCATTGTCGCGTTTGGGGAATTTATTCAGGCCTGAATCATGGTAAAACGTAAGGCGGGCGTCGTGTGTCGTCTCCGCTGAATTGGCGATAATTGAGTATATTTCTTCAAACACTGGATGGACAATCAATGGCCGGTGAGACTCCAGTCTAACGTATAATATTAAACCGTCGTATGCAAGTTCGATGATCTTCTTTGATCCGGTTGGCACTGCAACGAAACCTTGACCACGTAGTTCTACGATGATGGCATCCGAGCTGAGGGACAGGCTTGCATCCTGCGATTCCGCTTTTGGCCCATTGTTCAGGCGGTCAAGAAAGTCCGCATATTCTCTGAGCGCCCTGGCAAGGTCGCCCATCACCTTTCGGGAAACCATTGCTATGACACGCGGATCTTGCCTCAAGTCTTCCGCAAGCGATCGAAGAACCATTGGTGGCGCATTCTCCAGAGGCATTTGCAGCAGTGCTTCCATGCGCCGAAGACGCGATGGATAGTCGCCTGCAGCATGCTGCCCAAATGGGCGACCTGTTGAAGCAGACCGGTGGTCAGATGTCAGATGGCGCTGAAATGCATCGAAGGTCATGGCATCCTGTCAGCAATGGAGGAGCGCGCACAGGATAGCGATGCGCGTTTTGTACATCCGAGGCTTGACCGACCTGTATTTGGCGTACGACGGTCCCGTTGGAATTGCAGGGGGTTCCGAGGTGATGGATTTTCGCGAAATGGGGGAGCGTGGCGGCTACGCCGATCGGTGATCTGGCCGAAGTCGAATGGCAACGTCAACGCTCGGCGCCCCGTGCAAATTCATGCCGGGTGAAAGATCCCGGCCTCGGGACCGGACACGATGACCAACCAGCAGCCGTCAATACCCCGGCAATTCGTTCACACACTGCACCCGCCAGCCATCCGACGTGCGTTGCAACCGGGTCAGGGACAGATTTTGAACAGACATGTGCAGCGAACTATCCGGCCCGATCCGCAGCGCATGCGCAATCGCCCCACGAATCGCGCCGCCGTGACTGACGATCACCACATCGCGCCCGGCATGCGCGTCCGCCAGCCGCTCCATCGCCGCCCCGACGCGCGCGATGACCTCCGCCATGCTTTCGCCGCCCGGCGGTTTTTCGTCCCCGGCCAGTGGCCAGAATGCATGGGCCGGCTGAAGCAGCTTCGGCGGCAATTCGGCGTGCGGCAGGCCTTGCCACTCCCCCAGGGACTGCTCGATCAATCCCGGTTCAACGCCCAGTTCGGCGTGCGGATAGCCATGCGCGAAGATCGTCTCCGCCGTCCGCCTTGTGCGCGACAGCGGCGTGACCAGCCAGTCCGCCGGGCGCGGTAATCTGGCGGCCAGGGACCGATACATCGGCGCCTGCTCCAGCAGCGTCGGCTCACACAGCGGAACATCCATCACGCCGTACAGCACCGCTCGGGCGTTTTCCGCCACCAATGCGTGTCGGATCAACCAAAAAGACGTGTCCATCATTCACCAATGCTTATCAGGGCGCCGCTGACGCGGGCCGCGTGGAATTGCCGAGCGAACAGCCACGCGGCGGCGAGCAGCCAGAGCAGATTGAGGCCGAACGCGGCGGCCAGGTGGTCCCAGCGTATGACGCCCTGCAGCAACACCGCCCGCATGCCTTCGAACACATGCGTCGACGGAAGCGCGTAGGACACCGGCCACAGAAACGAAGGCAGCACCGACACCGGATAGAACACCGCCGAGAACGGGGCCAGTCCGAACAGCACTCCCCAGGCCAGCGGCTCGGCGCCCGTGCCATGCCGCAGCACCAGCGACACCACGCCCAGGGCGACCGCCCAGCCCATGATCATCAGGTTGATGAAGAACAGGATCAGGATCGGACCCAGGCTGAACAGGTTGAACGCGTAAAGCGCCCAGGCCAGCAGGATCGCCGGCACCACACCCAGCAGCATGCGGATGATCGACATGGCGATGAGGGCGGCAATCATCTCAAACGGGCGGACCGGGCTGACGAAGACATGACCGAGGTTGCGCGACCAGATTTCCTCCAGGAAGGAGATCGACATGCCCATCTGGCTGCGCAGCGTGACTTCCCACAGCAGGACCCCGCCCAAAAGCGTTGCTCCGGCCATCAGTCCGGAGCTGCCCATTCGCGTGGCCAGGAAGCGGGCGGTAAAGCCCCAGATGCACATTTGCAGGATCGGCCAGTAGGCCAGTTCCACCACGCGCGGCCACGACCGGCGATAGAGTGCCAGGTGGCGATACATCAGGCCCCAGATACGGCGGAACATTTGGGCGGTCATACCGGGACCGCCTGCCTGCGATCGCGTGCGATGTCGAGGAAGACATCTTCCATGTCCTGCCGCCCATAGCGTGTCAGCAGTTCGTCAGGGCTGCCGCGATCGACCACCCGGCCCTTTTTGAGCATCACGACGTGGCTGCACAGACGTTCTACCTCGGCCATGTTGTGGCTCGCCAACAGGATCGTGCAGCCGCTTTCGGTGCGGTATTGCTCCAGCCAGGTGCGCACCAGATCGCCGGTGTCGGGGTCCAGGCTGGCGGTCGGTTCGTCCAGCAGCAGCAACTCCGGCCGGTTGATCAGTGCCTTGGCCAGCGCCACACGGGTTTTCTGTCCGGCGGACAACAGGCCGGCCGGGCGGTTCAGGATCGCCCCGAGGTCGAGTTCCCGCGCCAGGGTGGCGATCCGGTCCTCGACACCGCGGACATTATAGAGGTGGCCGTACACCAGCATGTTCTCCTTCACCGTCAGCCGCGATGGCAGGGCGACGTAGGGTGACGAGAAGTTCATCCGAGCGAGGGCGGCGAACCGGTCCTTTGCCATGTCGTGTCCGAGTACGGTGATGCGGCCGGACGTGGGCACCAGCAGACCCAGCAACATGGCGATGGTGGTGGTCTTGCCGGCCCCATTGCCGCCCAGCAGCCCGACGGTTGACCCCATGGGCGCGACGAAGCCGATGGTGTCCACTGCAAGGACATCGCCATATCGTTTTGACAAATTCTCGACGTGGATCGCGTTCATGGTGGTTCGGATACGGCGGTTGCGGCAATCCGCCAAGAGACAATTGGCATGACTCGGCTGCCGGCTCTACCCTGGTTGACCATGATCGAATTCATCGCTGCCCCCGCGACCCTGTCTCCCGGACAGCGCGTCTATGCCATCGGCGATATTCATGGCTGTCTGGACCGCCTTGTCAGCCTGCATGAGATGATCGCCGAGGATATCGCGGCCCGCCCGGTCCGCCACACCACGTTGCTGCATTTGGGCGACTACGTGGACAGAGGAGCGGACAGCGCCCAGGTGATCGACTGGCTGATCAACCAGCCGCCGGTTCCGGCTGACGACTTCATCAATCTGATGGGCAATCACGAACACATGATGCTGTCGGCGATCGCCGGCGCGGACCCCGAGGCACACAATGTTTGGCTGACCAACGGCGGTGCCGACTCGCTGTTGAGCTGGGGGATTTCCCGAATCGTGCCCCCGGCGGAATGGGCAGGACGCCTGCCGCGTCAGCATCTGATCTTCCTGCGCGATCTGCCTGCGAGCCATCGCATCGGGCCCTACCTCTTTGTGCATGCGGGGGTCCGCCCGGGTGTTCCACTGGACCAGCAAACCCGCCAGGACATGCTGTGGATCCGCGAACCGTTCTTGTCCTCCGGCGCCGATCACGGTGCGGTCATCGTGCATGGCCACACCCCGAAACGCGAGCCCGTGGTGCAGGCCAACCGCATTGCCATCGATACCGGGGCCGTGCTGGGCGGGGCGTTGACGTGTGTCGTGCTGGAAGCGGACACAATGGGCTTCCTGCAGAGTTAGAACGCGACGGGGCCTGCAAAGTTTGCAAGTCTCGGGGTGTTGCCCGCAACCCTGACCGTGCCCTGGCCTTGCGTCTTTCGGCGAGCGCACGCGAAGATGGGTTGCACCTTCGCGACAGCCTTGTTACGGCAGGTCGAATGAACCAGATGACTCCCGGTTATGCACCGCGCCCGGATGAATCGCAGCCGGATCTTGCCGCGGCGGTTCGGCGGCTGGCGCACACCAATGTTTTGGTTATCGGCGATGTGATGCTGGACCGCTACACCTATGGCGAGGTGACGCGGATCAGCCAGGAAGCCCCGGTGCCGGTGCTGGCGATTGAGCGGGAGGTCGCCTTGCCGGGCGGTGCCGGGAATGTGGTGCGCAACCTGACCGCGTTGGGTGTCGCCACGGCGTTCATCTCGGTCGTGGGCGACGATCAGGCCGGGTCCGACCTGACGGGGTTGATCGGCGGCCAGCCGAACGTCGAACCGTGGCTGCTGGTGCAAGGCAGCCGCACGACAACGCAGAAAACGCGCCTGATCGCCGCCGGCCAGCAGTTGCTGCGGGCGGATCGGGAACAGACCGATCCAATTCACCCGAAACTCGCCGAACGCCTGCTGCGGATCGCGGTGGACGCGATGGCGGCGACCAGCGTCACCGTGCTGTCCGATTACGGCAAGGGCGTGCTGTCCGCCGACGTTCCGGCAAAATTGGTGGAGGCGGCGCGCAAAACCGGGCGCAAACTGATCGTCGATCCGCGCGGCAGCGATTTTTCGCGCTATGCCGGGGCCGATGTGGTGATGCCGAACCGGCTGGAACTCGCCGCCGCAACCCATATGCCGGTGGATACCGAGGCGGCGATCGTCGCGGCGGCCCAGCATTTGCGGGCTGTGCATGGGTTTGGCGCGGTCGTGGTGACCCGTGGCAATGACGGCATGACGCTGGTGGATGCCAGCGGGTCGCAGCATTTCCCGGCCGAGGCGGCGGATGTGTTCGACACCTCCGGGGCGGGGGATACGGCTTTGGCGGCGCTTGGCGCGGCACTGGCGGCGCAGCTCCCGCTGGCGGTGGCGGTGCGGTTGGCGAACCTCGCGGCGGGGATATCCGTGGGTAAGGTGGGCGCGTCGGTGGTGCGTGAAGCCGATTTTCTGGCCGCGCTGACGCCGCAGCACAGTGCCTTGCGGAAAATCGTCAACCGGGAGGAAGCGGTGGAACAGGCCGAACGCTGGCGCCATCGCGGCTGGCGGGTGGGTTTCACCCATGGGTGCTTCGATTTGCTGCACCAGGGGCATGTTCAGTTGCTGGAGCAGGCGCGCGCCGCCTGCGACCGGCTGGTCGTCGGGTTGAATTCGGATACCAGTGCGCGGCGGCGGCGGGGACTGCCGCATCCGGTGCAGCCCGAAGCCGCCCGAGCCGCCGTTCTGGCCAGTTTCGCCTGCGTCGATCCGGTGTGTTTGTTTGAGGAAGATACGTCGGAAACGCTGATCGGGACGTTGCGGCCCGACGTCCTGATCCAGCGTTTGAACAGCTCTATCGAGGATGACCCTGGTGCCGATCTGGTCCGAAGCTGGGGCGGGCGGGTGATGCAGATCGATTTGGCGCAGGAGCCGACGCTTCAGCCTGGTATGGCCCAGCCTGGTATGACCCAGCCTGGTATGACTCAGCCGGGTATGACGACGCTGAAAAGCTGACAGCCTCTGGTCCTTGCGCCCCGTCCGAGTCAATGTCCGCCGCACGCTAAACCAGAAGGGGAAACGCCATGGCCAAGGTCATCATCAGTTGCGCTATTACCGGTGCCATCCACACACCCAGTATGTCGGACTACCTGCCGATCACGCCTGAGGAGATCGCCCAGTCGTCGATCGAGGCGGCCGAGGCGGGCGCGGCCATCATCCATCTGCACGCACGCAACCCGGTGGACGGATCCCCGACTCCTGATCCGGCGATGTTCATGCGGTTTCTGCCGACCATCAAGCAGAGCACCGACGCGGTGATCAACATCACCACCGGCGGCGGCCTGACCATGACGCTGGAGGAACGGCTGGCGGCGCCGCTGATGGCGAAACCGGAGATGTGCAGCCTGAATATGGGCAGTATGAACTTCAATATTTCCCGCGCTGCCGACAAGATCAAGACGTGGAAATTCCCCTGGGAGAAGCCGTATCTCGATGCCACTGAAAATTTTATTTTTCGCAATACATTCAAAGATATAGAGGGTATTGTTGAGACGCTTGGCAAGGGTCATGGGACTCGGTTCGAGTTTGAATGTTACGATATCGGGCATTTGTACAACCTCGCGTATTGCCTGGATCGCGGCATCGTCGAGCCGCCGTTGTTCGTGCAGTCGATTTTCGGGATCACCGGCGGGATCGGGGCGGAGCCGCGGAATTTGCTGTTCGCCAAGGAGACCGCCGACCGGCTGTTCGGCGATCAGTATGTCTGGTCGGTGCTGGCTGCCGGGCGGCACCAAATGTCGTTCACCACGATGGCGGCGATCAACGGCGGCAACGTTCGGGTTGGGCTGGAAGACAGCCTATATCTCGGCAAGGGGCAGCTTGCGAAGACCAACGCCGAACAGGTCTCGAAAATCCGGCGGATCCTGGAGGATCTAAGTTTGGAAATTGCGACGCCGGCCGAGGCGCGGGAAATCCTGAAGTTGAAGGGCGGCGATCGGGTCGGGTTCTAGGGGCGCGCCCTGGAGTCGTGATGGCCGGGCTTGTGCGCATTGGCATCATGTTAATGCGGTTGGGAAGCACTATTTGTCTCTACGTCATGGCCCGGCCATGACGTAGGAAAATTGGCGACCCTTGTATCATCCCTCCAACGGAGGCAATCCATGTTCGATCTGAACGAGCTAAAAGACAAAATCGCGGTTATCGGTGTTGGCAACACGAAGTATGGCAACTTTCCGGAGATCGACGATTACGGCCTCGCCGCCAACGCGTTCCGCAATGCGGTGAACGATTGCGGCATCGACAAGAACAAGATCGACGGCATGCTGGTTTCGCGGATTCCGTATTATGCCCGCATGGGTGAGGTGCTGGGGATCAACCCGCGCTGGACCATCAGCTTGCCCGGCCATGGGCGGATGTCCGGGATGGGAATCATTGAGGCCGCCACTGCCATCGCCGCCGGTCATTGCGATTACGTGGCGTTGTTGTATGCAAATATCGGGCGCTCGCGGCGGGTGAATTATGGCGGCGACGAAAGTCCCGGCACCTGGGACCCGTGGGGCTTTAGCTCGCCCGGCGCCGCGCACGCCATGGCCTTCCGTCGGCACATGGAGATGTATGGGACGACGACGCGGCAGTTGGCGGAAGTTTCGGTCGCGATTCGGTATCACGCCTGCCTCAATCCCGACGCGGTGATGCGCAATCCGATCACCATCGAGGATCACGAAAGCGCTCGTTTCATCACCGCACCGTTGCGGCTGCTGGACTACTGCCTGATCAACGACGGCGCGGTCTGCCTGATCCTGACGTCCAAGGAACGAGCGAAAGACTTTGCCAAGCCGCCGGTACTGATTTCCGGATTTGGCGCACAGGAGACGTTCAGCCCGTCCTCGATCGCCAATTACGACATGGATTTCTGGTATCCGGCGATCAGTGCGGCCGGCAAGCAGGCGTATG
>JAYUEJ010000045.1:0-7824 GCA_043739265.1 Rhodopila sp.
GCCGTCGCCGATCGCCTGCCAGGGGGCGCAACCGAGACATTTTGGCTGGCGGTTCGCGGCAACCTGGACCTGATGAAAGAGGCCCGCGGCTGGTGGGACGTCGTTGCCGGCACGATCGTGCCGCCCGCGGTCGAAGGTGCCAGGGACCTGTTGCTGACAGCGCAAACCCTGCTGCCGGCGGAACCGTGGGACAAGGACGTGTGGTCCACCTGGATCGGCGCCTTGCAACGCGCGACCGGGCGAACCGGCGATGCGTTGCTCGACCCGTTGCGGCTGGCGTTGACCGGTGAGGATAACGGCCCGGAACTCGCTGCGCTGCTGCCCTTGATCGGCCGCCCCCGGGCGGCGAGCCGGCTGGCGATCGCGGCGGCATAGAGCCGCAACGACCGGGCTGTCCGCCGCGCCGATGTTTTCAGTGAAAACCCAGCCGGCCGGCGCTATAATCGGTCTGGCAATCAGCGATCCGGACGCCGCCGTTGCCGTCCTCCTTGCGGAGATCGTTGCGCGACTCGCTCATCCTGTGGCTTAATCCTCGACTTACACCCTGAGTTAGCGAACTGTGCGGCATGCTCCATCTTTTCACTCTGGGATTATTCGCGTTGCGCAGAAATCATAACGATGGCCGCTTAAGTATAGCACGAAAGTAGAATAAGTCATGCAGGCCGTTGCCCTATGGTTGCTGAATCCGTCCGGCCTTACGCCGCACGGCTTCTGTCTGCTCTGGGATCCCTGGCTGATCTGGACACACGCGATCGGCGATTTTGTAATCGGCGCAAGCTACTGGGCCATTTCTCTGGCGCTGATTTCCGTCGCGCGGCGCCGTGATCTGGTCTTCAAGCCGATGTTCGTGATGTTTTCTGTTTTCATTCTGTTATGCGGCATCGGCCACTGGATCGATCTTGTTACGCTTTGGATCCCCGCTTACGGTGTGCAGGCGATCGTCAAGGCGGCAACCGCGCTGGCTTCGGTCGGGACCGCGTTTATGCTTTTCCCGTTGCTGCCGCGCATTCTGGCCCTTCCGTCGCCCGCCCAGATGCTCGCCATCCATGAAGCGCTGCGCCAATC
The DNA here is from genome assembly GCA_043739265.1 of Rhodopila sp. GTDB lineage: Bacteria > Pseudomonadota > Alphaproteobacteria > Acetobacterales > Acetobacteraceae > Rhodopila. The sequence continues at coordinate 1,066 of JAYUEJ010000045.1, forward strand.
CCATGAGGCACTGGAAACCAGGGTCGTCGAACGCACACGCGAACTGGTCGAGGCCAACACGAAATTGCGGACCGCGGCGGCCGACCGCGAGCGGGTCGAGGCGGAGTTACGCCAGTCCCATAAGATGGAGGCGGTTGGCCAGCTTACCGGCGGACTTGCGCATGACTTCAACAATTTGCTGACCGCGATCTCCGGCAGTCTGGAGTTGATCGGCGTTCGTGCGGCCGAGGGACGCACGACCGAACTCGGGCGTTACATCGATGGCGCGCTGGCCTCGACCAAAAGCGCGGCCGCGCTGACACACCGGCTGCTCGCCTTTTCGCGCCGCCAGACGCTCGCGCCGAATTCGGTCAACGTCAATCCGTTGATCGGCAGTATGGAGGACCTTTTCCGCCGCACGATGGGCGCGTCGATCCACCTCGAGATAAAGCTGGCGGCTGGTCTGTGGCCGCTTTTGTGCGACCCGAACCAACTTGAAAACGCGCTCTTGAACCTTGTCATCAATGCGCGGGACGCCATGCCGGACGGCGGGCTTTTGACAATCGAGACCTCCAATCGCGTGCTGGCGGCGGGCGACGCGGCGCCCGGGGATACCACCCAAAAAATCGTGCCGCCCGGGGAATATGTGGCCCTGGCGGTCACCGATACCGGCGTTGGCATGCCGCCGAACGTGGCCGAGCGCGCGTTCGCGCCTTTCTTCACAACCAAGCCGGCTGGCCAGGGTACCGGCCTTGGCTTGTCAATGATCTACGGTTTCGTCCAGCAATCGGGCGGCCATGTGCAACTGCGCAGCGCGGAGGGACATGGCACGACAGTGACGATCTATCTGCCGCGCCATTTTGAAGCGGTCGAGTCAGCCGGGACGTGACCAATGGTCCGATTGAACTATCATCGCATACGGGGGCCGCGAGGGGCGGGTGTTTCGGGTGGTGGGGACGGTTCATCCCAGATCTGTGTGAACAAACGTGGGAACAGGAGGTCTGACTCGGCCAGGGGGAAGGCGAGTCGATATGCCGCGAACTTGCCGTCCGAAACGATCAGACCACGGGCGAGCAATGGTTGGATAATGCGTCGAGCATGGCGGTCGGATACGCCTAGTACGACAGCGGCGTACGATTTGGCGGCCTCACCTTCGGTGAACATCCGGGCGAGGAGGTTGTAAGCCTTGACGTCCAGTCTGCGCCTGCCTGCCTCGGTCTGCACAAACGTCCGCAGGCGATCAAGGAAGCCAGCAGGCTCCAGGAGGCTGCTCATGTAGCTAACCTGATCCACACAGGTGTCGATGAAGTAGTCGACGAACTCCGCCAACCCACGTTCCGAGAGAGTGCCGCGGCCATCAGTCGCGCCCTGAGGGGGATAGTCCGCTCTGGCAAGTGTAGCCTTGTAGCGTTCGATCGTCCGCGCCAGCCCGCGTGACACCGACCAAAGATCGGAATCGACGCCGGCGCGCCGGAGGAAGGCATGAGAATGCAATCGGGCGGTTCGTCCGTTGGCGTCCATGAACGGGTGGATCCAGGCAAGCCGGTGATGAGATGAAGCCGCCGCAATAACGGCGGTAGCGGGCCTGAACCTGGAATACCCCCAGTCGAAATGACCCATGAACGACGGTAACGATTCCGCTGACACTGGAGCATGACGGCCGACCTTGACGTCTCGCGTGCGCCATTCGCCGGGGACGACCTGGATGCGCTCGCCCGTGTCGGGGTTCTCAGCCCACAGCAGATCGTCTGGCAGCCGCGTGCAGAACTCGCGGTGCAGCGTCGGCACCAGGTCCTGACCCGTTCCAATGGTATCCAGCTTCCCATGGTCCACCATGGCCTGCACTTCGATGTGCGCACGCGCCTCCAGCTGAAGATTGCGTCGTTTGGCATCGGCCACATATTCGCTCTTGAGTGCGCGGTCGATGTCGCGCGGCAGGGTATCGTGCCCTTCGATGAGGTTGCTGTAATAGCAGTTCATTGAACGCACGAGATCGCCGACCGCCCGCCTCACGGCCGGATGCAGGCTGGCGCCCAACCGGGCCGCTGCCGTCCCCAATTCGAAACTCTTGTCTTGCAATGCTGGCAGCGCAGGAGATGACTCGGATGGCAGCAAGCCCAACGATACGAAATCTTCCTGCACTACGCCTCCTGTCCGCTTAAATGTCCGATTTAGTTTGGCATAATTCTATCGATAAATCAATACTTATCATGGCAATATCAGCCAGGTATGTCCGGTCCTCAGTCCGGTCCGGCCATCTCGTGGTTCACGCATTCCATGGGAAGCTTTCGAAGCCAGACGCAGCAGTGCGATAATACCCTACCGGGCCCAAGACCCCCTGCGCTACGCGATATGATCCCGATGGACGGTCTGGTGGAACGGCCTCGGTTGGGTGCGAGGACAAGCGCCGAACCGATTTCAGGGCGCAGGCGAAACTGATGCCGCGGTCCGCCCTGGCGCATCCCATCAGCCCCAATATGGCGGGCTATTGGCAGCGCAAAGGCAAGGCTCGACAGCCCCTGGTGGGATGTCCCCGCTCAACGGGATGCGTGCCCCAGCGCCCGGCTGAGGGTCAGCGAGCGACCTCCCAACGGACCTGCCGGGCATCCCCGTTCAACACCCGGCGGATCTGGCCTGTGGCCGCCTTCTGAGCGAACACCGTCGAGACGCGCGACACAATCTGGGCGTGCAGCGCCGTGTCGCTCGCCATCCCCTTCCGCTCGAGCATCGCGGTCGCGCACTCCGCCGTCGATGCCGGTCCGGCTAACGTCCGAAGCGCCTCCAGTGTGGCTGCCGTCATCTCGCCGTGCCTGAATGCGTGATCCGTCCCTGTCGGAGTGCGGCGGTTGGCGTGTCCTGCTGGCGGATTGCAGGTTGGGTCAAGCATCAGCAGCACACGATCCACAGCCGCCATGTCCCGCGACAGTTCGGTCAGTTTCGTTTTCAGAGCGCGGCGGTCTTACACCAAGCCATGACGTTTCTCCAGCAACTCGTCCATCGCAACAGACATCGGTATATTCCATTGAAATATATGGATTATTTATAACACTCTCTCCACCGACAGTCTTGTGGCAACTGCTCCACAATGCCGTGTCCGCGTAGCCAGGGTCATTCGGAGGTGTTGAGACGCCCATGTTGGGGCGCGGCTCAATCGGCTGCATCCACTGTGCAACCGGTGTCTTGAAGTATAGAACTATAGTATAGAGCATTTTCACCCTGGACAGAAACCACCACGGTCGAGGAGTCTTTCACCCTGAGATACCGTTCCGGAGGTTCCGAAACCAGGCGGCGGCGGCCAGCGCCCAACCTGTGCCGCGTCAACGGCGACGTTTCAATAACGGGATTATCATAATGTCGGTCATTGTCGTATAGATTGAAACGTCCCCGATCGAAGGGACCAGGAGAGACAGAAATGGGTCGGTTCGGCCTGGATACCGCTCGCCCGACCGCGCGTCCCGGCCCTGCGATCGAATGGCTGACGGCATTGGCGATCGCGTTCGCCATGGGCATGCTCGCCCTCGGCGGCGTGATCCTGCTCGAATCCCGAACCGACGCGTGGCGTAAGGCGGAGCAGGCATCGGACAATCTGGTCGTCGCGCTCGCCCGCGACCTGGCCCGTACCGTCGCGCCGTACGACCTGTCCCTTCAATCCGTCGTCGCGGGGCTCGCTCGGCCGGACATCGATCGGATCAGCCCCGAAGCCCGCCAGGCGGCGCTGTTCGACCGCGGCGTGAGTGCCGAATTGGGCGGTTTCCTGATCGTGGTGAATCCGAAAGGGGATTTGATCGCCGCATCCGCGACCCCGCAGCCGCCAAAGATCAACGTTTCCGCCCGGGAGTTTTTCAGGATCCACCAGCAGCGCATGGACGCCGGGCTTTTCATCGGCCAGCCGTTGCCAAACCCGGTGCGAAACGACGAGCCTGGAATCGCGATCAGCCGCCGCCTGACCGGCCCGGACGGGGCCTTCAACGGAGTCGCCGCCGCGTTCCTGCCGCTGGCCGAATTCAGCGATTCGTTCGCCAAACTCGATCTGGGATCCGCCGGATCGGTAACGCTTTTCCAGTCGGATGGACAGGCGATCATGCGCGTCCCGTCCCGGGAGTCCGATAGCGACCGCGATCTGGGCACGACACCACTGTTCCAAGGCTACGCGAGTGTCGAAGCGGGACGCGTGGTCGGCACCGAGTCCCGCGACGGCGTGAAACGGCTTTACACCTTCCGCCATCTCGCCAACCTGCCGCTGATCCTCAGCGTCGGCATCGCGGTGGACGACATTGACGGTCCATGGTGGCACAGGGCGCTCGGTCTCGGCCTGGTTTTGGTCGCGTTCTGCGGCGCCACGGTGGTGCTGTGCCGGCTGTTCCGGCGCGAACTCCGGCGCCGGATGGAAGCCGAAGCGGTGTTGCGCGGCGCGGCGGTGCAGTTGGCGATGACACCTGCCACGGACGGTTTGACCGGCCTCGCCAACCGCAAAACGTTCGAGGAGCGGCTGACCCGGGAATGGAGCCGCTCGATCCGAGCCGCGACTCCGATCGCCATGCTGATACTCGATGCCGATCTCTTGCGGCGATACAACGAGCTTTATGGCCACGGCGAGGGCGATGAGGTCCTGCGGTCCATCGCCATGTGCATCGCGCGCAACGTGATGCGCCCCAGCGACACCAACGCCCGGTATGGTGGCGAGCAGTTCGCTGTGCTGCTGCCCGAAACCGACATCACCGGCGCTACGGTCGTGGCCGAACGCATACGGGCGGCGGTGTTTGAACTGGCTATTCCGTATGACGGTAGTCCGTTCGGACAGGTCACGGTCAGTATCGGCGTGACCATCGCGCGGCCGTCGCTCGGGGACCCGCAATCGTCTCTGGTGGCACGCGCCGACGCGGCCCTGAACGCCGCGAAAGATGCCGGGCGGAACCTCGTCAGTCGCGCGGGGGCCGACGGGACGGTTTCGGTGGGCGAGCTGTCCCGGTTTCGACAGATATCGCCGGCGGCATAGACGCTTCGGTCAAGGCCGTCGCCACGCGGCTGAACACATCGGTCCATTGCCGCGGAACGGTTTGCCGGAACAGGCGCACGGTCGGATACCAATTCGTGTCCGAACGGTTCAGCAGCCAGCGCCAATCCGGCGACGTCGCCAGCAGGATCCAGACTGGCTTGCCCATCGCGGCCGCCAGATGCCCGACCGATGTATCGACGGTGATCACCAGATCCAGGCACGCCAGCAGGGCCATCGTATCGTCGTAATCGCGCAGCAAAAGCGGCGGCGGGTATTACCTGAACCATCCTGCCAGTCGGCCCCCCGTGAGCATTTTCTTGAATGCCCTAATCCACCGTGTAGCCCAGGCGTTCGATATGCGCCTGAAGGATCGGGATCACCGGCTCCAACTGCCGACGATAATTCTTGTATCGGAACCGCGACGAGGCATACAGCCGCTCGGTCACCTGAGCGTAGCTGGCGGTACGGGCGTAACGCTGATTCTCGTGGAATTGCAGGCACTTCGGATCGAACGGTTCGCCAACGAAGTCCAGCACCGACCGGACGGTGGCTTCCTGGTCGGTGACCATGTCCTCATACCGCACTTGCAGGTAGCGCAGCGCCATCTCCCTCCGGTATGTCTGCACCAGGTCCATCACCCGGACGTAATGCAGCGCCGCGGTTTCCAGTGCGCTGGCACAGAAGAAACCATGCGTGAAATGATTGGAAATAGCGGAAACCATGATGTCCAGCGGATGGCGGATGACATGGATCAACGGTGCCTCGGGGAACAGCAGCGCGATCAGTCCGAGATGGGTCTCGTTCAGCGGCATCTTGTCGGTGAACCTGGTGGCCCCCGGCGTCAGGATGCCCATCTGAGCCACTTTTTGCAGGTAGTAATCGCGCAGATTGTCCAGCGCCTCCCGCTGATCGCCCATCCATAGTTCGGCCAGCGCCTCGGGGTAGCCGAGCGGGGAGTTCAGCATGCGCGGCATCAGGCCGGTCAGGTCGTTGATCAGCGGCAGTTCGTCGCCGGCGACGATGTGCGGATGCGCCGAAAGCGTCTGCTCCATCAGCGTGGTGCCTGACCGGGGAAAACCCAGCACGAAGATCGGCTGTGGCACGTCGGTGCGCACGGTGGCGCGCGGCAGGGTTTGCAGCCGGCCGGCGGTGAAGAAGCTGCCCAGGCGTCCGATCAGGTTGTCCGCCTGGGCATCCAGATACTGATGGCCGCTGAGTTCGCGGGCGATCCGCTTGCCGTCGGTGAAGGCGGTAAAGGCGTCGTCGTAGCGGTTCATCTGGTCGAGCAGGCGCCCCTTTTCTGCCAGTTCATTGGCGCCGAGGCGGCCGTCGCTGGTCTGTTTCGCCATCGCATCCAGCACCGTCAGCGCTTCGTCGGTTCGCTTGGTACGGCCCAGCAGGATGGCGCGGGACAGCAGTTGGCCGGGATCGTTCGGCCACTGTTTTTCCATTGCGTCCAGAATCTCCGCGGCGGCATCGAACTTGCGATCGGCTTCCTCCAGGCGCGCCCAGCCGAGCAGGGTCTGGCGGATGTCGGGGGCGGCGGTGGCGGATTCCTGGTAGAGGGCGCGGCCTTCCTCCATCCGGCCCTGATTTTTGAGGTTCCAGGCCAGGTTGGCGAGCAGGATCGGATCGCGGGCGCCGCTGAGTTCCAGGACTTTTCGATAATGGTATTCGCCGACCTGGGGGCGTTGGGCCTCGGTCAGGATCATGCCCATCAGGTTGTGGGCCTGGGCATTCTGCGGCGCGATGCGGACGGCGTTGCGGGCCTGTATTTCGGCTTC
>JAYUEJ010000046.1:0-7782 GCA_043739265.1 Rhodopila sp.
GCCAATCAGCCGTTCTCCGTTCGCATACCAGAGTCAGCGGGCCGGGGTGAGTTTCGGCATCCGATTGGTATCAGCGTTTATTGGTCTTTATTGGCGGTGAAACAATTGGTTCGAACGGCCCCTGCCTCAACCCGGGATCGCTCCCGGTCGCGCCCATCGGATCGCCGCACGAGCCAGCGCATCAATGGTATCCACGACCGGGACCCGTAACCCCTCGGCCGGCCCGGCCTGGATAGCCAGCGGAATTTCCGTGCAACCCAGCACGACCGCGCGGGCGCCACGCGCCGCAAGACTGTTCGCCACCTCAACCAGCGGCTGGTAGGCCTCAACCACGCGGTTGGCCTTCACCGACGCAATAGCCGGCGTGACCAAACGTTCCATCTGCGCGGGCTCCGGTTCGATCATGTCCCAGCCTTGCGCAGCGAGACGCGCCTGGAACAGTTTCATCGACAGAGTCAGTTGCGTTCCCATCAGCCCGATACGCCCGGGCACGACCCCCAGACGCCGCAGGTCGGTCGCCGTTGCATCCACGATATGCAGAATTGGCACGCCGGCATCCCGAGCCATCGGCTCGAACCACCCATGCGCGGTATTGCAGGGAATCGCGATCGCGCCGCAGCCGGCAGCCCGCAGTCCATCGATGCCGCGCATCAGCCATGGCAACGGATCGGGTCCGTTGCCAAGACGCGACGCCGCTCGGTCCGGAATCCGGGGATCGGACCAAAGCACCGCCGGAATGTGATCCTGATCCTGATCGGCCGGCGTAAGCAGTGTCAGCCGCAGCATGAAATGGGCACTCGCCAACGGGCCCATCCCGCCCAACACTCCAAGCACTTTATCCGTCATCCGAATCGTTCCCGTTGCGCCGCCCGCACCAATGTATCCAGGGCGCTGAGAAACCGCGAGCGATCCTGTTTGGTCAGCGGCGCGGGGCCGCCCGTATTCATGCCTATCTCACGCAAATAGCGCCCGACTTCGCGTCCGGCGAGGGCACTGCCGATATTGTCCGGAGTCCAGATTTTGCCGTTCGGCGACAGCGCCCGGCCACCCTTGGCAAGGCAGCGCGAGGCCAGGGGAATGTCGCTGGTAATACAGACATCCGCCCTGGTGACCCGTTCGGCGATCCAGTCATCGGCGATGTCGGCGCCGGCCTCGACCGTGATCATGGTCACGTTCGGCCGCCCAGGTGGGCGGATCGGACGTGACCCATTGGCCACCACGAAAACCGGCAGACCTAACCGGTCCGCGACACGATAGACTTCGTCACGGACCGGGCAGGCATCGCCGTCAATGTAGAGTGTGACCATTTAGGCAGCGGAGCGCATGCCCCGGTTGCCACGATCGTTGTACTTGCGGCGCTGCGCCTGGCCCGGTGCGCTCGGGCGGCTCTGCTGATGCGTCATCGGCGGCGGCGCGTCGCCCACGACGGCGATGGAGAAATTCATCTGCCGTTCGATCTGGCGCAGCACGGCACGCTCCGACGGGTCGCAGAAGGAAATCGCAATGCCCTCGGCGCCGGCACGCGCGGTGCGGCCGATACGGTGGACATAGCTTTCCGCTTCAACCGGCAGGTCGAAGTTGATGACGTGGGAAATCCCCGTCACGTCGATCCCGCGCGCGGCGATATCCGTCGCCACCAAAACCCGAGCCCGCCCGGTGCGGAAGTCGCGCAGGGCCTTCTCGCGTTGCGGCTGGCTTTTGTTGCCGTGGATGGCATTCACCTGGATGCCGGCATTCTCCAACACGCTGGCAACCTTATTGGCGCCGTGCTTGGTGCGAGTGAACACGATGACGCGCGACAGCGCCTCTTCCTGCAGCATCGACAACAGCAGCGATTGCTTGCCGCTCTGGGCAAGGTGGTGGACGAACTGCTCGATCTTCGGCGCGGTGTCTTCCTTGCGGGCGATCTCCACGCGAATGGGGTCACGCAGCAGGCTGTTCGCCAGGCTGGAAACCTCAGCCGGCATGGTGGCCGAGAACAGGCAGGACTGCCGGTATGGCGGCAACGCGGCGACGATGCGGCGGATGTCCTTGATGAAGCCCAGGTCGAGCATCCGGTCAGCCTCATCCAGCACGAACTGGGAGACGGCGCCGAGTTGCAGTTCGCGGGTCTGCATCAGGTCGCACACGCGGCCGGGGGTGCCGATAACGATATCGGCGCCGCGACGCATGGCCTCGACCTGCTTGAAGCGGGACGCGCCGCCGATGATGACCACGGTGCGCAGACGCATGTTGATGGACAACGCGCGAACGGTTTCGTCGATCTGCAACGCCAGCTCGCGGGTCGGGGCGAGGATCAGGGCGCGCGCCACGAACGGGGCCGGACGGATCTGTTGGGCACCGAGGTGCTGCAGGATCGGCAGCGCGAAGGCGGCGGTCTTGCCGCTGCCGGTTTGGGCCACACCGAGCAGATCCTTGCCGGCGAGCAGCGAGGGGATGGAATCAGCCTGGATCGGGGTCGGGATTTCGAATTTACGAGCCTCTAGGGCGCGCAGAAGGGGTTCGGCCAAGCCGAGTGCCGCGAACGTAATTTGGGTCAAGACGTAGGTATGCTCCAGCGCCCGCCACGGTCTGTGGACGGAAAGCGCCTGAAAGTTCGTCGCCCCGCGCGATTAAATGGGGACGAACGGTTTTCGGATGGAAATTTCCGGAATTTCGGACGAGGTAGAGCGCCCGTTAATCACGCAATCACGGAAAGACAGCCGGTATATCGGCCAACCGCCCCGCGATTGCAAGGTTTTTTGTGCAGGTGCGTCATAAAAATTCGAATTTCGAATGAAATCGATCCGCTCGACCTGCACCTGCATGCGCCTAAGCCAGTCCAGCGTGGCTGACGTTCCTTCCGCTCCGGTACCTGAGCAGCGCACCGAGCGACATGGCTGCCGCGCACGAAGCCGCCCGTGACACGCTGGTCAGCGACGAGGTGCGGCAACCCGGCACCAGTGATCATCCGCCCCGGCCTCCGGGTTACCCGAGCAGGCCCGGGCGCGAGGCGCTACCCGACGCCAGTGTCCAGGCGAGGGCTATTTCAGGTGGATGATGACCGATCCCTCCGATACCTTCGGTGCCGCCGCGCCCGTGCTTCCAGCGTTCTTCGTGATCCAGTCCTTCGCCTTTTGCACGCTTTCATCAATGCCGGCCTTATCTTGGCAGACAGTCACCGAGAATCCACCATCGGTGCCGCGGACTAAAGTGTAGCCGACAAAGCCTTTCACTGACCGCAACAGTTTTTCCACGTCAGCCGCATGCTTTTCCAGCACGTCGAACAAGTCTTTGGCACCCTTTCCGGAATATGTTCTTACAACCGTTTGCATGTTTGCATCCTCCCGTTGGCGGCTCAAGCAAAACTACTTTCCCACCTGACGCCAGGTATTTGTGCCTCTTTCGGCGCGACAGTGCAAATCTGCCGCGGACACGATGAGGTGACATAAAAGGGGCAATCTATACTGAATAAACTCCCGGTCACCGGCCGGTTGGCTGCGACCAACGTCACCCGTCCGACCGCGCCGACTAGCGCTGAACATCATCTTGTTGATCTACGTCATCAAAACCGTGCCTGGATCGAATCAGTCTTTGTCCGTCCTACTCTCCGGCAGGGGCAGCCGGCCTGACGGCATCTCAATGACTTGCATCGTGCTGGCCGTGACCGCCGTAGGCCCGATCGAAGCACGCTGCATGGCATTAAAGGGCTTCGGGATGTCCGCGGGCGGCTTCGTCAGCCGATGCGCTGCCTTTTTCATGATGCGCCAAACCCGGATGTCGTTTTGGGTCACGTAGCCCTTATGGTCCACATCGATATCCTCGAAATGCCTGGCCACCAACGCAAAGCCATCCTTGGCCTCACCCAGGGTCAGGTGTCCATCATGGGCAAGATTCGCCTGAGTGAAATTCTGCTCCGGGGACAGCCGCGCGTGACGCGCCGGTGCCTGATCCGGTTTCGCGGGTTCGGCGGCCCCGGCAACAGGGTTCAAAACCAGCCATGCCGGCAGGGCAAACATCGACAAGAGTAACAGGCTGAGGGAACGGCGCACGAGGCTCTCCTTGCGTGTAGCCCCGTCAGCCTATCGAAAAAGTCCTAACAAAAGGTAAACCGGACGCATTATCTTACCGCTTCGCCGATCGCCTGCACCGCGAACGCCACGCCGGCCGCATCCACGTCCAGATGGGTGCAGGCCCGAACCCTGTGCGGCCCAACCGTCGAGACCATAACCCCAAGCTGACGGACCCGTTGGGCCAGTGCATCCGCCGTCAATCCGGTGTCGCGGGTGTCGAAGAACACCAGATTCGTCTCCGGCTCCTCCACCGCCAATCCCGGCACCTGCGCCAGGCCGCGCGCCAAAACCCTGGCATTGGCATGATCGTCGGCCAGCCGGTCGATGTTGTGGTCAAGCGAATAGAGGCACGCCGCGGCGCAGATCCCGGCCTGCCGCAGCGACCCGCCCAGCCGCTGCTTCCAACGCCATGCCTCATCGATAAACGCCTCCGACCCGCACAGCACCGCCCCCAACGGCGCGCCCAACCCCTTGGTGAAATCCAGCCAGACGGAGTCGCACTGTTCGGCCATCTCCCGCGCCGTCACACCGGCGGCCACCACGGCGTTCAGCAACCGCGCGCCGTCCATATGGGTTTTCATCCCCAACTCATGCGCGCTCGACAGCACATCGGTCAGCAGCTCCAGCGGCCACACCGCGCCACCGCCGGCATTGGCGGTCTGTTCCACCGCCACCAGAGTCTGCGGCGGCGCGTTGCGCCGTTTCTCCCGCAGCGCACCCTTCATCGTGGCGCTGTCGAACATCCCGCGTTCCCCGCGCAGACCCAGGATCACCACCCCGGCCAGCGCGCCCGGCGCACCGCCCTCATTGGCGATGATGTGGGAACTTTCGTGCGCCAGGATTTCATCCCCCGGCCGGCAGTGAACCAAGAGCGAAATCTGGTTGCACATCGTGCCGGTGGGCAGAAACATCGCCGCCGGCTTGCCGGTCAGTGCCGCCATCCGGTCGCAGAGGGCGTCCACCGTCGGGTCGTCGCCGCTTTGTTCGTCGCCAACCTCGGCCTGCATCATCGCGTCTTTCATCGCGGCGGACGGGCGGGTCTGGGTGTCGGAATACAGATTCACGCGCACGGGCGGCAGGGACCGATCCGATCGGACGGGGGCATAGACCATCGGAAGCTCCTAAGAGGGTGGCGCCGGACCATAAACGTCACCGGCCCGCTTAAGGAAGGCCTTGACCATCCGCCGCACCGCCTCATTGAACACCACCCCGATCGCCGCTTGCAGAATGCGGCTGCGGAATTCGAATTCAACGAAGAAATCCACTTCCGTGCCCGAACCCCGCGGCACGAAATTCCACTGGTTGTTCAGGTATCGGAAAGGCCCGTTTTCATACGTCACCACGACCCGGTTCGGCCGCTCCAGCGTCACGCGGCTGGTGAAGCGTTCCCGGAACGGGCCAAACCCGATGGTCAGGTCCGCCACCAACTGGGTTTCGGTTCGGCTGCGAACCCGCGCCGCCGCGCACCAGGGCAGGAACCGCGGATAAGCATCGACGTTCGCGACCAAATCGAACATTTGCTCGCATGTATAGGCAACGACCTGCCGCTCCGCATGGGTGGGCATCAGATCGGGGATATCACGCGGCGGACTGCGCCAGCTTTTGGCCGCGCGCTGCCCGCAAGGCCGCGAAATCCGAGTCCGCATGATACGAACTCCGGGTTAGCGGCGTGGCCGACACCAGCAGAAACCCCTTGGCCCGAGCGATCGACGCATACTCGGAAAACTCATCCGGGGTGACGAACCCGGCCACCGCGGCATGTTTCACCGTCGGTTGCAGATATTGTCCCATCGTCAGGAAATCGACGTCGGCGATGCGCAAATCGTCCATCACCTGCATGATTTCAGGCTTTGTCTCACCCAGCCCGACCATCAGCCCGGATTTGGTGAAAATCGACGGATCGCGCTGCTTCACCTGGTCCAGCAGCCGCAGCGATTGATAGTATCGCGCGCCCGGACGGATCGTCGGATACAACCGAGGCACGGTTTCCAGGTTGTGGTTGAACACGTCCGGCCGAGCGGTGGTCACGATCTCCGCCCCACCCGGCTTGCGCAGAAAATCGGGGGTCAGCACCTCGATCGTGGTCGCCGGCGCCGCCTGCCGGATCGCCAGGATCACCGCCGCGAAATGGGCCGCGCCGCCATCCGCCAGATCGTCCCGGTCAACCGACGTGATCACCACATGCCGCAGCCCCAGCTTCGCCACGGCATCGGCGACCCTACGCGGTTCATCCGTATCCAACGCCAGCGGGTGGCCGGTGCGCACATTGCAGAAGCTGCACGCGCGGGTGCAGGTGTCGCCCATGATCATCATGGTGGCGTGCCGTTGCGACCAGCACTCGCCTATATTCGGGCAGGCGGCTTCCTCGCACACCGTGACCAGGCGATTGTCTCGGATCAACGCCCTGGTTTCATGATAGACAGGATGGTTGGGCGCCTTGACCCTGATCCAGGCCGGCTTGCGCTGGATCGGATTATCCGGCCGGTGCGCCTTTTCCGGATGCCTTGCCGGAGCGTCGGTGCGATGATCGATGGTCAGACGGGTGGTGGACATGACAAGGCTGATGTGGACGGCAGCGGCCGAACCGTCAAGCGCCGAGCCGTCATCCAGTGTGATCGCTGCATCCAGGGCAGTCTGTCCACTCTCGAACGCGGGCACGACGGCAGGAAGGCAACGCTCGACAACGGTGCCGTCAAAATCTGCCTGTCCCCATAGGATAACAGCATCCGATGGACGATCGGCCGGTAAACTTGCAACATGCTTGTCAAACCGCCCCGTCATCAAATAGTAACCTGCCGTCAGGGGATGAGACTCCAACGATGCCGGGAGACACCTGTCCCTGGATCGGGGCGACAAAGGCATAAAATGGCCGCTGAGTGCGATCTGACGATCGATTTCTCCACCACAGGCAACAGCCTCGCCTATCTGGGCGGTGGTTGGGCCAGGTCGGAGGACCGTTTTACCTGGGGCATCGGCGCCGAAAGCCATCTCGTGCTGCCGCGCCTGGACGTGGCGGACGAGTATGTGCTGACCCTGGATGTTGTCCCGTTCGTCCACGCGCCCAAATTGCCCAGCCAGCGGCTGGTCGTGTCGGTCAACGATACCGTGGTGGGCTCCTGCGACCTGTCCCGCCCGACCCTCCTCGGATATCGCATTCCCGCCAGCCTCACCCTCCAGTCGGATCGGATGGTCGTCACCCTGCAACATCCCGATGCGGCCCGGCCGAAGGATTTTTCCGGCACCGCCGATGACCGGTGTCTGGCATTCGCGCTGTCCGAGGCGAAGCTTTACCGGGTCATCCATCCGGCCCGAACCGCGGATACCTGCCTGCCCACGGGCCTGATGCTGGGATCCACCCGGGACCGCGGCTTCGGCGCCGGCGGTCATGTGGACCTGACCGAGTGGGCGACAAGCCGCACCGGCCTGACCATCCCGCAGATCGCGATCCAGTTTGAATCGCTGGGAGAAAATTGCGAATTCGGCCTGTTCCAGCGCCGCTGCGATGCCGAACCGCTCGGTTTGCTCCGCTTCTCCAGCACCTTCATGCGTAACCTTATCCGCGGCATCGATAACGGGTTCGAAGGCCTCGGGGCGCCTGAGGACATCGATCCCCGCCTCGAAGGCGAGCCGCGCAAGGAATTTATGATCCACGAGAAGAGGTTCGGCCTCGTGTACCACACCTTCGTCTATGAAGGGCAGCGCAGCGTCTGGCTGATGCGCGAACAGGAAT
>JAYUEJ010000047.1:0-2586 GCA_043739265.1 Rhodopila sp.
GCCAAACCACGGCATCTTCGTGGAGAACCGTCTGCGGCACCTGCTGGCCAGCGGCGAGGCCACCAGCATCGTGCTGGCGCCCGTGCCGTGGTTCCCCAGCCGGTCCCCCCGGTATGGCGACTGGGCGCTGAACGCTCGGGCGCCGTCCGCGGAGACACGGCACGGCATAGCGATCCACCACCCGCGCTATCCGGTCATCCCCAGGCTGGGGATGTCGGCGGCTCCCTGGCTGCTGTATCGGGCGATGGTGCCCCGGGTCGCTCGGCTGCTGGAGGGGGGGCACCGTTTCGACGCCATCGATGCCCACTACGTCTATCCCGATGGCGTCGCGGCGACCTGGCTGGGACGCCGCTTCGGACTGCCGGTGGTCATCACCGCGCGCGGCACCGATGTGAACCTGATTCCGCGCTATCGTGTGCCCCGCTGGCTGATCCAGGGTGCGATCCGCGATGCCGGCGCCCTGGTCGCGGTCAGCGCCGCCCTGAAACAGGTGCTGGTCGAACTTGGCGCGCCGGACGACAAGGTGACGGTGTTACGCAATGGCGTGGAGACCGAACTGTTCCGGCCGCCCGCCAACCGCACCGCGATCCGCGCCGGGCTGGGCCTGAAAGGTCCGACACTGATCTCGGTCGGCGGCCTGATCGAGCGCAAGGGGCACCATCGTACTATCGAGGCAATGCGCCGGCTTCCCGGCTTCGAACTGCTTATCGTCGGCGAGGGACCGGAGCGGGATCGGTTGTCAGGGTTGATCGAGGCGTTCGGCCTGGGCGACCGGGTGCGGCTGCTGGGGCCTCGGCCGCATACGGAATTGCCGGCACTGTATGGCGCGGCCGATGCGTCGGTGCTGGCGTCCTCACGCGAGGGTTGGGCGAACGTATTGCTGGAATCGATGGCGTGCGGCACGCCGGTCGTGGCGGCGAACATCTGGGGCAACCCGGAGGTCGTGCGCGCCCCGGCGGCGGGGGTAATCTATGAGCCGAACACGCCCGACGGGATCGCGGCGGGGGTGCGGCGGTTGTTCTCCAATCTGCCGTACCGAGCGGCGACGCGGGCGTATGCGGAACCGTTCAGTTGGGATGAGACGACGGAAGGGCAGTTGGCGTTGTTCCGGCAGGTGATCGGCCGTTCTCATTACGAGTGAGGCAGCGCGGTCCGCGACGTTGTTGCATGGATTGGAGGGTCTGATCGGCAGGGAATGGAAACCCGTTCACAATCGGAAACTCCGCCGTGCCGTTCAAACTTCATGCCGAACATCGCCATCATATCTCGAAGCCCGGGTGTCGTTGCACGAACTGGCCGGCCTATAACCCGGCCTTGCGGCGGCGGGGTAGCCGGACCGTCTGGTTGACCGATGAGGCGATCGCGGCGTGGCGGATGGACCCCCGAACCACGCCCGGCGGCCAGCCGGATTATTCGGCGTTGGCGATCATGACTGTGCTGACGATGCACACGGTCTTCGGTCTGGCGTCGCGGCGGACCGTAGGGCTCATCGGCTCGGTCACCGATCGGTTCGGGCTTGCTTTCGCGGTGCCGGACTACGCGACCTTGTGCCGCCGAAACAAAATGCCTGACGTGCTGGCGCACCGGCGGGTCGGGACCGGCCCGCTGCTCGACCAGATCACCGATCCCCTCGCGTCCATCACGGCTGATGCTTGGGTTCGGACGCCCGAACTATGTCCGGATCGCGTAAACCCAGATCGGATTGGGTTCACTGCGTCCGTGCCTCTCTTCCGTGCAACACGGTCGCAGTGAACCAAGGACCCTTCCCTGAGCAACCGACAAAACGAGCGCACCCGCGACGCACCGGCTCCACGAGGATATTCCCTGTTGTTACAAACCTTGAATCTCTACTGGAAAACCGTCTTCGACAGTTATAGTAATAGCTACATCGATGGGCGAAGGAAAGTCGACGTTTATTATGAACTCTACGCCGCCAGGCTCTCCATCGAAATGATCTTGTAAGTGTGGAGATATGTTGCTGACCCACACGTTCGCATCGCCAAGATGGTATCTGAAGTTTTGGCCAGGGTCACCAGCCTCCTTAAAGAAGGGAGGCACGTTAGGGTCGAGGGGAATTATTTCAGAAGCCGTTATATTTACAACTGCTGTGTTCGATCTGATAGCAGGGAAATTGAAATTTTGGCGAATCCGGCCGTGGACTCCGCGCCTTACAAAACGAATAGACTGGGACATTTTTTGACCCTCCTTTCGTAGTTATCGGCGACGATAAAGATGTCTGCGCCTTTCCGTCAATCCGCAAAGCACCGCGTGTCGGTAGCACACGCGACGTTGTTGCATGGATCGGAAAGCCTGATCGGTAAATATTGGAAACCCGTTCACAACCGGAAACTCCGCCGTGCCGGGCAAACATCATGCCGAACATCGCCATTATATCCCGCAACCCAGGTATCGGGGCACGAACCGGCCGGCCTATGACGCAGCCTCGCGGCAATGGAGATCGCCATCGCCGCCGCGGCGCTGAACAGGAAGCTTGCGTTTAGACGGCCGAACTATAGCAGATCGCGTAAACCCAGATCGGGTTGGGTTCACTGTGTCCGTGCCTTGCATCCGCGCAACCAGGTTGGA
>JAYUEJ010000048.1:0-2583 GCA_043739265.1 Rhodopila sp.
GTTCGGCACTTCGATACCGATCACGTTGCGACCGGACACCGTGGCGATCCGCACCGCGGTGACCGACAGGCTGCGGGCGATGTCGTCGGCCAGCCCGATGACGCGGGCACTGCGGATGCCAGGGGCCGGCACCAGTTCGTACAGCGTGACCACCGGGCCGGGACGGATCTCCACGATCTCCCCCTGCACGCCGTAATCCGACAGCACCGTCTCCAGTAGCCGAGCATTCGCCTGTAGCGACTCTTCGCTGGGTCCCGTGCTGGCGCGCGGTGGAGGCTTTGTCAGCAGGTCCAAAGGTGGAAAATTCCAGCCCGCATCCTCCAACGGCAAACTTTGCTGCTGCGGCTTGCGCCCCGGCGGCGGCGGCGGCGGCGCAGGTTTTACGCCGCGAACCGGAGGCGCCACGAAGAACGCGGGTTCGGCCCCGGTCGGGTCGGCTTGTTCGGCGTCTTCGACCTGATCCTCCGGGACGCCCTGCCGCACCAAGGGTCGCGGGCGGCCGCTTGGCGCAGACGGTGCAGGCGGCGCGTCCGGCGCCAACCCCGGGCCGCGGTTCACCAGATTGACCAGCCAGCCGGACGCATGGCCCACCCCACCGGCGCCGCGCGACAACGCCCCGACGGCCCCCATCCCGCCAGACACCGAAAACCGCGCCGCGACTCGCGCCGCGCGACCGGCGGTTCCCCACTCAGACCGGGACAGTCCCAGCGACAGCAGCCCCAGCACGATTGCCAAAGCCGCACTCAGCAGCCACACCGACGCGGCGCCGACCACGCCAAACAGCGCCTGCCCGGCCGCCAGCTCACCGCGGGCGACGATCTGGCCGATCGAGCCGCCCCATCCCGCCGTGACCGGCCAGGGCCTGCCATGCCAGATCGGCGCGACAGCCACAGTGGCCGCCAACAACGGCAGTGAAGCCAGCAACGCGGCCAGCCTGCCGCCGAAGCTGCCCAGCCCGCGACGGGACGCGATGCGCCAGCACCAGGTCAGCATGGCGACTCCCGGCAAGGCACCAAAAATACCGAATCCTTGCAGCAGCATATCGGCCAGCATCGCACCGACCGGACCCGCGAGGTTGCCGACATGACGAGTCGTAGCCGTGTTCAGCGACGGGTCGCGCGGGTCATAGGTGACCAACGCCACCAGGATCGCCAGCCCCAGCAACCCCAGCAGCAGGCCGCCGAATTCAGCACTGCGCTGCCGCATCAGCGCCTTGACGGCGGGTGAGGCAAACTTGCGGGTTTCCATCGTCGATGATCGCGTGGCCATTTGTCCTGCCTGTGTGCTTGCGGCGCCGTGTGAACTATAGCCGGGAACGCACTGAAAAATGAAGTACCATCCGCACCGCTCTTCCCACCTCGTCAGCAAGTGCTAGAAACCCGGCTTCGATTCGAAGGAGATGGTCATGGACGCGGTCACAACCCAGCAAACGATGCCCGCCCCCAGAGTACTGGCGAACGCACTGCGCTTCCTGGCGATCGACGCGGTGGAGCAGGCGAAATCCGGCCACCCCGGTATGCCAATGGGCATGGCCGACATCGCCGAGGTGCTGTGGCGCCATAACCTGCGGCACAATCCGGCCGATCCGGCCTGGCCGAACCGCGACCGCTTCGTGCTGTCGAACGGCCATGGGTCGATGCTGCTGTACGGCCTGCTGCACCTGACCGGCTACAACCTGCCGATCGAGGAACTCCGCAACTTTCGCCAGTTGCACTCCAAGACCCCCGGCCACCCCGAACACGGACACACGCCGGGTGTCGAAACCACCACCGGACCGCTCGGTCAGGGATTGGCCACCGCCGTCGGCATGGCGCTGGCCGAACAACAACTCGCACATGCCTTTAACCGCGGCGAGCATGCGATCGTCGATCACCGCACCTTCGTGTTCTGCGGCGACGGCTGCCTGATGGAGGGCATTTCGCACGAAGCCTGCTCCTTCGCCGGCTCCATGAAACTGGAAAAACTGATCGTTTTCTATGACGACAACGGCATTTCCATCGACGGCCATGTGGACGGCTGGTTCAACGACGACACCCCCAGGCGGTTCGAGGCGTATGGTTGGCGGGTGATCCGCGACGTGGACGGGCAGGACACCGTGGCGGTTGCGGCGGCCGTGGCCGAGGCGCTAACCCCCTGCGGCCGCCCGACAATGGTGTGCTGCAAGACCGTGATCGGCTACGGGGCACCGAAGCTGGCCGGCACGCACGACGCGCACGGCGCGCCCCTTGGTGCGACCGAGGCAGCGGCAACCCGGGCGGCTCTGGGCTGGTCCTATCCCGCGTTCGAAATACCTCCCGAAATCAAAGCAGCCTGGGATGCCCGGCCGGCCGGCGCCGCGCGGCAAGCGGAATGGGAGTCACGGTTCGCCGCCTATGCAACCGCATTCCCCGCTGAGGCAGCGGAATTCCGGCGTCGCGTCGCCGGCGATCTTCCCGCCGATTTCGCCGCCAAAGCGGATGCGGCCGTCGCCGAAGCCGCGGCACTGACCGACGCGATCGCCACCCGCAAAGCCTCGCAGAACGCCATCACCGCGTTCGCCCCGTTCCTGCCGGAGTTCTTCGGCGGATCGGCGGACCTGACCGG
>JAYUEJ010000049.1:0-2582 GCA_043739265.1 Rhodopila sp.
TCACCGAAGCCGTGCGGTTCAGGCTGGATCACCGACTGGGTGAATACAACGCCGTCCAGCGCGTCGCCTATTGGGGGGCACTCGGCGCCGTCGCGATGATGCTGCTGTCCGGAATCGCCATCTGGAAACCCGTCCAAACCTACCCGCTGGAGACGCTTTTCGGCGGCTTCGAGGGCGCCAGGATCGTCCACTTCGTTTTCATGGCGGCGATCGTGCTGTTTATCGTCATCCATGTCGCACTCGTCATCCTGGTGCCGAAAACCTTCGTCGCGATGACCCTTGGACGAGCCACCGCGAAACCGCATAAGGGAGGCGGATGATGGACCTGCAACGCAGATTTCTGTTCGGCGGCGGCCTGTCGCTCGGCGCCCTGACCATGCTGACCGGTTGCGACATCAGCGACCGTGACAGTGTGCAAAGCGCGTTGGCACTGGTTTCGCGCTTCAACGACCGCGTACAGGCGGCCATTTTCCGCTCCAACAAACTGGCCCCCATTTTCTCCGAAAATGAGGCGGTGAAGGATTTTCGCTACAACGCCTGGTATGGGCCGGAGAAGGCGCCAAAATTGACCGCCACCGACTACCGGCTGATGCTCGCCGGCCAGATCGACAACAAGCAGCCCTGGACAGTCGAAAAACTCTACGCGATGCCGCAGGTCACCCAGATCACCCGGCATGTCTGCGTCGAAGGCTGGAGCATGATCGGCAAATGGACCGGCACCCCGCTTAGCGTCTTCCTGAACCAGATCGGCGCCGATACGACCGCGCGATACGTTGGTTTTGAGTGTGCCGACGGCTATTATGAGGGCATCGACATGGCCACCGCGCTGCATCCGCAAACCCTGATGGCGTTCAAATTGTCGGATAATATCCTGCCGACACGCCATGGTTACCCGTTCAAGCTGCTGATTCCGACCAAGCTGGGATTCAAGAACCCGAAATTCGTCACGACCATCTACGTCACCAACCAGCAGCCGAAAGGGTTCTGGACCGATCGCGGCTACAACTGGTTCAGCGGGATTTGACGCATGAATGGTATGCCTGACTTCAACAAGACCGATTGTGGCATCGGCGTCATGGCCAAGGCACCACGGCCGGGATTTTCCAAAACCCGGCTGTGCCCGCCGCTCGATCCGGATCAGGCCGCCGCCCTCAGTGCGGCATTCCTGCGCGATATCTCAGAAAACATCGCCCTTGCCGCGCGCCAGACGCCGATCGCCGGATACATCGCCTATGCCCCGGCGGGACAGCAGGCATTGTTCGACGGTCATCTGGCATCCGGCACGGGATTGCTGCTGGCCGACGGCACGCCGCCGATGCCTCCGGACGTCCTGGGCTTCGGCCGCTGCCTCCTCCATGCCATCCAGTCCATCTTCGCGCTCGGTCACGATTCGGCGGTGGTGCTGAATTCCGACAGTCCGACCCTGCCCACGTCCCTGCTGGTCCAAACCGCCACCGCGCTGGCCGCCGACGGCGACCGGGTCGTTCTCGGGTCGGCCGAAGACGGCGGCTACTACCTTATCGGTATGAAAGCCGCGCACGCCCACCTGTTCGCCGATATCGCCTGGAGCACCGGCACCGTCGCCGAAACCACCCGCCTGCGCGCCCGCCAGTTGGGCCTGGACGTCGTTGAGCTGCCAACATGGTACGACGTGGACGACAAAGAATCGCTGAACCGGTTGCTGCGGGAGACGGCGCGTGATTCGCCCGCGTCGGGGCCCTACCCCGCCCCGTTCACCGCCCGAGCCCTGACGCGCATGGGCCTCCGCACCCCGGACCTGAAACTCGCCGCGGAATGATCCGCCTCGGACTCTTCGGCGCCATCTTGCTGGCATTGACCGTCGCGGGACTGTCCCTGCACACGCAAGGCGCCGGCACCGTTGGGTCGCCGGAGGCTAAAATAGCGCTGGTCGTCATTCTGTGCGTCAGTGCGGCGGTCTATTTGTTGGCCGTAACGACAATCCTGCGCCGGTCCACGCGGGCCAAAGCCATCTGGATCGTGCTGCTGGTGGCCGTCTCCATCAGGCTGCTGCTGATCGTTTCCCCACCCTTCCTTTCCAGCGACATTTTTCGTTACGTCTGGGACGGCCGCGTCCAGGCAGCCGGCATCAACCCCTATCGTTACATCCCCGACGATCCGGCGCTGGCCGCCCTGCGGGATGACGCGGTCTATCCGCACATCAACAGGGCCAGCTATGCACCAACGATCTATCCCCCGGCCGCGCAGGTCATCTTCGGCATCGTCGGCCTGCTGTGGTCCAGCGTAACCGGCGTCAAACTGGCAATGGTGGGGTTTGAGGCGCTGGCGGTGTTCTGCCTGCTCCGCCTGCTGGACGCCGCCAAACTGCCACGCGAACGCATCCTGATCTACGCCTGGAACCCCCTGCCCGTCTGGGCGTTCGCGGGCAACGGCCACATCGACGCGGCAGTGGTCGGATTCGTTTCCCTCGCCCTGCTATTGCGGGTTCGCCGGCACGATGGCTGGGCCGGCGCGGCGCTGGGCCTGGCGGCACTGACGAAATTCCTGCCGGCGGTGATCGCGCCCGCGCTGTGGCGGCGCGGCGGCGGCTGGCGTCTGGCGCT
>JAYUEJ010000050.1:0-2575 GCA_043739265.1 Rhodopila sp.
TTCAAGACCGCTGCCGTGCATCAGGCGTATATCGAGCCGCACGCCTGCGTCGCGAAATATGAGGCCGACGGCCAGTGCGAGATCTGGTCGTCCAGCCAGGGGCACTTCCAGATGCGCGCCCTGACGGCGCAGATCATCGGCGCCAGACTGGGCGATCTGCGGGTCACCCCGGCGGAGATCGGCGGCGGTTTTGGCGGCAAGACCGTCACGTATGTGGAACCGGTAGCCGCTATATTGTCGAAGAAATCCGGCCTGCCGGTGCGCGTCCAGATGACGCGGGAGGACACGTTCCGCGCCTCCGGTCCGACATCCGGCGCGTCCATGTGGGTGAAGATCGGCGTCATGAACGACGGCACGATCGTCGCCGCCGACGGCATCTACCGGTTCCAGGCGGGTGCGTTCCCCGGGTCGCCGGTGATGAACGGCTGCCTGTGCGCATATGCGCCCTACGATGTCCCGAACCAGCGCGCCGTCGGCTATGACGTGGTGTCGAACCGTCCGAAGGCCGCGGCTTACCGGGCACCCGGCTCGCCGATTTCGGCGTTTGGGGTCGAGAGCGTGTTGGACATGTGCGCCAAGGCGATCGGCATGGACCCGCTGGCACTGCGGCTGAAGAACGCCTGCCGCATCGG
Source organism: Rhodopila sp. (assembly GCA_043739265.1). Lineage (GTDB taxonomy): Bacteria > Pseudomonadota > Alphaproteobacteria > Acetobacterales > Acetobacteraceae > Rhodopila. Next base: position 633 of record JAYUEJ010000050.1, read on the forward strand.
CACGCCGACCCTGGCCGGCCCCAAGCACGCCCATGCCGGCTATGCCGAAACGCTGCAGGCGTTGATCGCTCATCCGGCATACCAGGTGAAGCTGGGTCCCAACCAGGGCCGGGGCGTGGCCTCGGGCTACTGGTTCAACGGCGGCGGCGAATCCAGCGCCACGCTGCAGGTGAATGCCGACGGCACCGTTTTGGTGGCGACCGGCAGCCCGGATATTGGCGGGTCGCGCGCGTCCATGGCGATCATGGCGGCGGAGACGCTGGGCGTTGACTACCACGACGTCCGCGCCATCGTCGCCGACACGGCATCGGTCGGCTACACGCATGTCACCGGTGGCTCCCGCGTGACGTTCGCGACCGGAACCGCGGTGGTGAACGCCTCCAAGACCGTGGTGAAGGAACTGTGCAAGCGCGCCGCGCTGATCTGGGGCGTGGATGAGGAAGGCGTGATCTGGGACGACGGCTATGCCAAGCCGGCATCGTCCAATGTCGGCGACTTCAAGCCGCTGTCGTTGAAAGAGATCGCGGCGAAGGCGGCGGCGACCGGCGGGCCGATCACGGCGTCGAACGGCGTCAATGCCGGTGGCCAGGCGCCCGGGTTCGCTACTCAGTTCTGCGACGTGGAAGTCGATCCGGAGACCGGCAAGGTCACCATTCTGCGGTTCGTGGCGGCGCAGGACGTGGGCCGTGCGATCCATCCGGCGTATGTGGAAGGCCAGATCCAGGGCGGCGTGGTGCAGGGTATCGGCTGGGCGTTGAACGAGGAATACATCTACAACGCCAAAGGTCAGCTCGATAACGCCGGCTTCCTGGACTACCGCTGCCCGGTTGCATCCGACTTGCCGATGATCGACGCGGTGATGGTGGAGGTGCCTAACCCGACGCATCCGTATGGCGCGAAGGGCGTGGGTGAGGTGGGTATCTGCCCGCCGATGGCCGCGATCGCCAATGCCATCGCGATGGCGACCGGCAAGCGGATGACCGAACTGCCGATGTCGCCGCCGCGCCTGTTGGCCGCTCTGTCGGCCTGATCTTGTGGCGAGGATCGTTTTCACCTCGGGTTTCGCACGCCGCTATACCAGCGGCGTGCGGGAGTTTGAGGTGGAGGCGAAGAATCTGGGCGGTGTTTTGAAGGCGATGGACGTTCTGTATCCGGGGCTGGGTGAGCACCTGGAGGAGGAGACGACGGTGGCGATCAATGGGGAATACCACGAGACGGGGTATTTCCAGTTGGTGCCGCCGGGGGCGGAGGTGTTCTTTATTCCGCGGATCGAGGGCGGGTAGGGGGCCAGGAATGGGTTGCTGGTCTGTCGGGCTGGTTTACTTTCCGGCGGATGATTGCGAAATAGGTACGATCCTGCTGGCTGCTGGCGACCGCTTCGTTATTCAGATCACCAGGCACAGAGCCTTTTCACGATGACTGAAAATCGCGCGGCCTCTTTTCAACGGCATGGCGCGACGGGTCAGGGCGACCTGTTCCATCCTGTGCCTCGTTAGTTGGCGCGGACCCGCCGCGCCATGACGGTGGCGGCGGCTCTGGGCAAGAGTCCGGTCATCGTGAGAACACTCGCAATGTTTTTTACTAAAAGCAACGGATATTCCCGGGTCAATGTGTGTGATTTGGGGTGTGTGATTTGGGGCAATCGGCACAGTCTTCGTATTACTGGCCGGCGTCTTGCCGTTCTTCTGTCGAGTGGGTGTCAGGCCAGTGCTTTTTTATGCACGGAGACAGCGCGAGGGTAACGAGGGTCACCGAGACACGAACGGGCGTGGTAGGCTGGCACTCGAGCAACGATCATTGGTTTTGGCGGTCAGGCCGGCACGGACTGGATTCGCGGTTTTTTTTAAGGCAGATGAACGCCGATGAACGCCGATGAACGCCGATCAGGGGGATATCGGGCGCCGTCGCCGGGCGAATGGATTTGGGCTTGATGAACCGGCCAT
>JAYUEJ010000051.1:0-7739 GCA_043739265.1 Rhodopila sp.
CGCACGGCGTTCATGGAAAAGCGGTCGCCGAAGTTCGTGGGGGCCTGAGGCTGGATAACGCGTGTATTTTACGTCCAGGGCAGTAAAAGACGCTGTCCCGGACGTATTTGCCGTGCGGCGGGGATAAACATACCCAGACCAGGGAGATGCCGACAGCCAAGCCGCTTACGGCTGAAGGGAGTAGCCTGAATGGCAAAAAATCGGACAACCTATGATCTGGCTGAGGACCTGACCGCCGACACGGCCATCGCCAAACCTCCTATCGTCGTCGCAGCATTGAAAGGGTCGTTTTGAAGGACATCATTGTCATTGGCGGCCCGAACGGTGCCGGCAAGACGACCATGGCCATGACATTACTGCCGAGCACGCTCGCACTACAGGAATTCATCAACGCGGATAACGTCGCCCTTGGGCTGTCGCCATTTAACCCCGAAGGTGCCGCTGTATCCGCTGGCCGGATTATGCTGAGCCGTATGCATGAACTGGCTCGCGCCGGGCGCAGCTTTGCGATGGAGACGACATGCGCCGGGCGCGGGCATGCTGGCTTCCTGCGGCGATGTCGGAACGATGGCTGGCGGGTGACGCTCATTTTCCTCTGGCTGAACGATCCAGCCATCGCGATCCAACGTGTGGCGCGGAGGGTAGCCGAAGGCGGTCATGGGATTCCGCGAGACGTAATCATCCGCCGGTATCGGGCGGGGCTGCGAAACCTGATCAGCCTGTATCTTCCCCTGGCGGACACGGCCAAAATATACGATAATTCAGACGGAGCCGGCATTTTGATTGCGGACAAGACACGACAGACCGGATTGGTCATTCATGACGATACGCAGTGGGTACGCCTACGGGAGATAGAAGATGAAAACCATGACGGACCGTGAGCTACTCGACGCGGTTGATCGCGCCATGAAGATCGTCGTGGAACGGTTCAAAGGGTGGCGCGGTGCCGCCGTCCAGACAGCACATCCATCGCCGCCACACGGGACGGAGGTCAGGGCCGCTGCGGCCGAAGCGAAAAAGTAACCATCTGGCTGGTTGCCTTTGCCGCGGGACGCATCGAATACCGTAAACTGGCCGTTAAACATGCGGGCGAAGCAGAGCCGGTAGAAGACGGGAGCAGCACGCGGATTTGGACGTCGATCTGTTTTTCGACCATGGGTGGGGCAGATTGAACCTGTTCGATGTCATGGAGATACAGGAAGTGTCTGCCAGTATTCTTGGATGCAAGACGAATGCAATGACCCGTAGCAACCTTCACCCTGTATTGCAGGATCGCATGGTAAATTCCGCCGTCCCGGATTTCCCGACGCATGCTGCGGCCACAGATTGTCTTGGGCTATCATCGGCGCCACGGGGACCCATGTTTGGCCCTTCCAAGGCGGGATCAGACTGGCTTATCCGGTTGGATGACCCCTTATCACGCCAACGGACGATCATGCTGCCCCTTCCCCGCCCGAATGGCTCGACGGTAACGACACCGGCCGCGATCGGCGCATATCCGCCGGGCGTTTGCAGGAAATTGAGGGCAACCCGCTCACCGCCGATGAAATCGTCATATTCGAGCGCGAGGGCTGGTCCCGTGAGCGCCGCGGAGCCTACATCCTTGGCGGGGCCGTCGCGTCGGTAGCGTGAGCGAGGACGCCCCCTATGCCAATCCAGGTTCGACGGTTCCGCGCAACAAACTGGGCATCGCCGAGCCCGGGCGTCTCGACCGAATGGCGCACCCATCCGCTGGCTGGCGAACCGAGCCACGATGAGCCAATGGGGTTGATTGTGTGGCCACAATTGTGTACATTCATTCATGAGTGTCGAGTGGGATGAGAAAAAGCGGCTGTCAAATCTTACGGATCATGGCGTCGATTTTATGGATGCGGCGCTGATTTTTCTCAATCCAGTCATTGAGGCGGAGGATACCAGGGCCGAATATGGCGAACAACGGTTCCGGGCTTTAGGCCAGATCGAAGGTGCTTTTTTCATGGTCGCCTACATGTGGCGCGGCCAGAATCGCAGACTGATAAGCGCATGGAAAGTGGACGATGCAGGACAACGACGATACGCGGCGATTCTCGCTCGAAAGCCTTAAAGTGCAGCGCGATCGGGGCCTGACCGGAACCCGAGTCGATGCGCCCGAGCGGGCCGTGGACAGCGATTTTTGGGCGTCGGCGAGGGTCGTGATGCCGCCTCCGGGTAAAGCGTCCGTACATATGCGGATTGATGCGGATGTGCTGGACTGGTTCAGAGCGCAAGGCAAAGGCCATCTTACCCGCATGAACGCTGTGCTGCGATCTTTCATGGAAGCGCGGAGAGGCGGACAAAAGCGCTAATCGCCTGCGGCCTGAACCATATTTCCGATGGACATGCGGGCGGGGTGTGGCCAGTCGGAGGCCGGATCAGAGAATTGCCCATCGGCCGTCCCGTCAATCCATCGCGCGAGCCGCCGGAAGGGGTCTGGGTTTATCGGCCGATTTGGGATATATACTTGCCATGGATCGCGACACAGCCATCACCCTGCTGAAAGCGCATGAGGCCGAATTGCGGCGTCTGGGCGTTCAGCATCTCTACTTGTTCGGGTCCACCGCCCGGGGGGAAGCTCGAGCAGATTCGGACATCGATTTATTTTTCGACCACGAATGGGGCAAATTGAGCCTGTTCGATGTCATGGAGATACAGGAAGTCTCCGCCCGTATTCTTGGGTGCAAGACGGATGCAATGACCCGTAGCAGTTTGCACCCGGTCTTGAGGGATCGCATCGAAAATTCCGCCCTGGCGGTTTTCTGATGATTGCTGCGTCTCCCGAACCGCGACTGAGGGATATCATTGATGCGATCGGCTACATTCGGTCGGACCTTGAGAATGTCAGCCTGTCCTCATTCGCGGGCGACCGCCGCAAGCGATGGCAAGTTGAGTGAGGTCTGGAAATCATTTCAGAGGCGAGCCGCCATCTGCCTGACGAGATGAAAGCCCGGCATCCAAAGATTCCATGGAGGAAAGTCGCAGGGATCGGCAACGTACTTCGCCATGAATACACCCGCGTCGCCGCGGATACTCTGTGGCTTGTGGCTCAGAACGATCTGGAAACCCTGGAGCAAGCCTGCCGCTTGGAATTGGCGGCCCTTTCACCCAATCCGTAACGCTTGCTACGATTCCGATGCATGCTGCGGTCACCGAGTGTCTCGACCTGTCATCGGGGCCACGAGGACCCATATTTGGCCCTTCCAAAGCGGGATCAGACTGGCAAATCCGGCTTGATGACCCTATATCATGCCAATGGACGATCACGCTGCCTCTGCCCCGCCCGCATGGCTCGATGGTATCGACATCGGCCGCGATCGGCGCATAGCCGCGGCGCGTTTGCAGGAAATTGAGGGAAACCCGTTCACAGCCGACGAAATCGCCATGTTCGAAATGTTCGAGCGCGAGGGCTGGTCCCATGAGCGCCGCCGAGCTTACATCCTTGGCGGGGCTGTAGCGTCGGTAGCGTGAGCGAGGACGACCCCTATACCTATCCAGGTTCGACAGTTCTGCGGAACAAACTGGATATCACCGACCCCACGCGACTCGACCGTATGGAACGGCTTCTGGTGACCCAGCGTGCCACCGAAGGAAGCCCAAGCGGCGGCTTCGGTTTGGCCCATCCGCGCGCCATCCACCGCCATCTGTTCCAGGATATTTACGAATGGGCAGGCGAGCTTCGCACTGTGGAAATCGCCAAGGGCGGGCATCAGTTCCAGGTCCGCGGTTTTATCGCGACTGGCATGCAGGACGTCCACCAGCGCCTCGTCCGAACCAGCTTCCTGCGCGGCCTGAGCCATGAGGACTTCGCCACGGCAGCCGCGCGGATCATGGGCGACGTAAACTATGTTCACCCCTTCCGCGAAGGAAACGGCCGGACGCAGCTTTTTTATCTTGAACAGTTGGCCGACCAAGCCGGACATCCTGTTGTGCTGCCCGGCTGGAACCGCATGGCTGGCTCGAGGCGTCTCGAGCGTCGCATAAAGGGGATTATCACCCTATGGCGGCGGAAATTAACCGCATCTTCTACAATGCCCCATAGACGAGCCGAACACGCCGCCACCCCACGGTGACGCGCCCCCCGGATCGTGCTTCCCTGTTCCATCCGAAGCCCACCGGCCTCTGCCCCGAAAACCAAGGACACCGCCTGATGTTCGAAATCCCCGAAGAGCACCGGATGCTCCAGGACCTCGTCGCGAAATTCATCGACCGCGACGTGATGCCACTGGAAAAATTCGTCCTGGCCCGCGAAAGTTCCGGCCAGACGTCCGGCCTGCTGCCCGAGGAAGAAGCCGTCCTGCTGACCAAGTGCAAGGAACTCGGCCTGTGGGGCCTGGATGTGCCGGAAGAATACGGCGGCGCCAATCTGCCCTACGCCGCCCTCGCCGGCGTCTATGAAGAACAGGGCCGCACCTGCGTGCCGTTCACCTTCCCGCCCGACAGCCCCAACCTGCACATGCTGATCGCCGCCGCCAGTCCGGAACAGCGCGCCAAATACCTCGAACCTTATGCTCGGGGTGAGGCGCACTCCGCCATCGCGATCTCTGAACCGGGGGCTGGTGGCGACCCGGCCGGCATGACCACGCGTGCGGTCAAGGACGGCACCGACTGGATCATCAACGGGCGCAAAATCTGGGTCAGCCGGGTGCCGCAAGCCGATTTCCTGATCGTCATGGCCCGCACTGGCGAGGGCAAGCGCGCCGACGGCGTCACCGCGTTCATCGTCGAACGTGGCACCAAGGGCTTCATCATCGAGCGTGAAATCCCGATGATCGGCGGCCAGCGCACCTATGAACTGGTGTTCGAGGACTGCCGCATCCCGGCCTCCCAGCTTCTGGGCACAGAGGGCAAAGGCTACGCGCCGATGCAGCTTCGCCTGACGGTACGCCGCCTGCAGATAGGGTCGTGGTGCGTCGGCATGTCCCGCCGCGCGCTGGACATGATGGTGGAACACACCAAGCAGCGGGTCACGTTCGGGCAGCGGTTGGCCGACCGCCAGGCCATCCAGTGGTGGATCGCCGATGCGGCGATGAAAATCCATGCCTGCCGGCTGATGGTCTATGATGCCGCCACCAAGGCCGACGCCGGCAAGGATGTCCGCATGGAGGCCTCTATGGTCAAACTGTTCGGCACGGAAATGGCAACCGAGGTCGTCGATCACGCGATGCAGGCGTTCGGCGCGATGGGTGTGGCGAAGGAACTTCCGCTGCAGTTGATGGCGCAAAAAGTGCGGACCATGCGGGTGTATGAAGGCCCGTCGGAGGTCCATCGCATGGCCATCGCGCGGCGTATCATCGGCCGATGAGCGAACCCCGCATCAAGGCGGGGATCTGGGTCAGCATGGCGCTGCGCATGGGCAATTCCGATGGGCGGTTCGGCGCGGTCCTGCGCAAGGGCGACCCGGACGCGGGCGGCGTGCTGGTGGTGCTGCGCGGCCGGGACGGTCTGTCGGTCCTGTCGCAACTGCGCTCCGGCGCCGGTGAACTGGCCTGGATGCGCGCGACCGGACCGGGACCGGTCGATGACGCCACCGCGGACGCCTATGTCGCTCGGCAAGTAAAATTCGACCCCGACCTGTGGGTGCTGGAATTCGAGGCGCCCGACCTGCTGCCGCCGTTCGAAGCCAAGCTTGTGTGAAGGCGCGATCCGGTTCTGGAAATCGCCGCGCGGGCATGACAAGCTGTCCTCCGCACCAACCAAGGGAGACTTCAGCATGGCCGAACTCAAGGGAAGCTGCCGCTGCGGCAAGGTAAGCTACGCCACGTCCGCCGAACCGGTGTTCGTTGGCGTTTGCCATTGCAAGTCATGCCAGAAATCGACCGGTTCGGCGTATGCGACGGTTGTCGCGGTTCCGACTGACTCGCTGACCGTCAGCGGCACGACAACGCGATTCGATGCCGCCGGCGACACCGGCCAGCCGACGCATCGGGAGTTTTGCCCGCATTGCGGCTCGACCGTGACACAATCGGCTGACGTTATGGCCGGGATTACAATGATATCGGCCGGCACGCTGGACGACCCTGACGCTGTGAAGCCCGCCATGCAGATTTACTGTGACAGCGCGATGTCCTGGGCCACGGTCCCGAACATGCAGGGTTTCCCGAAAATGCCGCCGCACGGATGATTTCGATGGCCCGGGAATAACCGTTCATTGTCATTTCAACCAGCGTAGCGACGCGGTGAACTCCCGGACAATGCGTATCGTCAGGGGATCGCCACATCGCTACGCTTCTCGCGATGACACACACCGCGTGCGATACAAAAATTTGAATCGCCTATAGGCGCGGCTTCGCCTCGAACCGGTAGGGCGAGGCCCCTGCCGTCAACGGATCCAGCGACAGCCGGTGTTCCAGCGGCGGGAACGCTCGGCTGCCGCAATCCGGCCGGTCGCACAGCCGGCACGACAGGCCGATGCCGACCCGCGCTCGGTCCAGGTCCAGGCCGTCGGCATAAACCACCTCCCCAGCATTGGCCAATGCGCAGCCCATCGCCACCACATGCATCGGCCGCGGCTCGCCCCACTTCACGACGGGCTGAGCCATGGCGGAGGCGAAGCACAGATACGCCGCGCCGTCCGGTAATTCGGCGATCTGGATCTGCACAGTGCCGGGCTGGGTGAACGCCGTGTGGACCACCCATCTTGGGCACGATCCGCCAAACCGGGCGAACGGGAAGCCCGCCGCCGAGAACCGTTTCGACACATTCCCCGCCGGATCGACGCGCAGGAAAAAGAACGGCACACCGCGCGCACCGACCCGTTGCAACGTGGACAGCCGATGGCAGGCCTGCTCGAACGAAACGCCGAAGCGCGCGGCAATCGCTTCCATGTCATGCCGCAAGCCGGACGCCGCCGCGTGGAACGCCCCGTACGGCATGACAAGGGCGCCGGCGACATAGTTCAACAGGCCGATGCGCATCAGCATGCCGGCCTCGGTGGTCGAGGGCGCCGCTTCCTTCAGCACCGTCTCCACCGCATCGCGCGCTTCCAGCAGTGCGAGCTGGAACGCCATGTGGAAACCACGGCTTTCGCGCGGCAGGGATTCGGACAAGGCAAGGCTTCTGGTCGCCGGATCGTAGCGGCGCAAGGCCAGCTCCAGCGGCTGAACGGTGACACGGACGCCGTGGACGGTGCGCAGCCGTTCGGCGATGGCGTGATTCATCTCGGCCGGCGCACCCGGCGCCAGGTCGTTGGCCAGGGTTTCCGCGGCGTCTTCCAGAGTCGGAAAATGGTTGGCGCGATCGTCGAAGAAGTCTCGCACCTCCTCATTCGGCAGCAGTATCCGGCGGCCGGATGGCAGCGCGATGCCGTTGGCATCTTCCCGCGCCACGCGCCAGGCTCTGTAGAGTGCCAGAACCGCCCTTGCGGCGTTGGGGCTGCCGGCGGCGAGGGCTTCGACCTCGGATTCGGCGACCGTGTCGGCGCCCAGCAACGGGTCGGCGAAGGCTTCACGCAATCCGACCTCTAGCTGGCGTTCTTGCGTGCCGGACAGTTCCCCGAGATCGACGCGCAGCGTTTCCCCCAGTTTGATCAACAATGACGCGGTGACGGCGCGCTGATCATGTTCGATCAGGTTCAGGTAGCTCGCCGAAATACCTAATCGCGAGGCGAGCGCCTGTTGCGACAGCGCCCGGTCGGTCCGCAGCCGCCGCACCGTTCGCCCGATCAGGGTTCGGCTCATACTTTACACCTTTTACAAATTTTCAATCGTGTCGGTGAAGACAACAAC
>JAYUEJ010000052.1:0-2565 GCA_043739265.1 Rhodopila sp.
TGGCATGAAGCCCGAGGCCGGCGAGCTGGCAACCGCTGCCCTCCCGCCCGGTGGCTCGTTGACCCGCCGTCCCATCGCAAATGCCACGGGCTTTCTGACCGCGTTGGTTCTGAACCGGCGGTGCGGCCGGTCGCCATAAGCCGCCTGCCACCAGGGCAATCGGGTGAACCATGCAATTCTCGGAGGACGCACCGTTCTTTGCGTGACGACCGGCGGAGGGCGACGCGCTGGACGGGCAGGTTAGGTTTAGACCGTATTATGCAATGAATCTATTAGCGAGCCACCTGGTCTGTATCAGCCTTGATCAATGACATGCAGCGCGATCGCCGCCCGGGCGGGGTGACAAGCGTGGTGTCCCGGCCAAGGGGAACGTGCAAAGGGGAACGTGCAAAGGGGGAAGCGGGCAAATCGCGCGTTCGTTCATTCGTTTTTTAGTTTTAACACGGAGGCAAGCCGGAGGCTCACGAAGGCCACTGAGAGTCGCTGTGCTTGCACTTCGGGACCGGGCGGCCCGCGATTTTGGATTGGCGATCGCGGTGAATTGAAACAGCGGTAAGAGGTTGATACAGCGGTCCCGGACTGCCGGAAGCATTTTTTGCCGCCGCCAATGGCGGCACTGCGTCGGAGGCAGCGGTTTCTCAGTGGCCCTTCGCGGCCCTCGCGCTTTCTCCGTGCAAAAAAATTCCTGGCCTGACACCCACTCCACAGAACAACGGCAAGACACCGGACAGCAACACGACGACTGTGCCGATTGCCCCAAACCACTTGCATTGACTGGGTAACTCCTTGTTTCTCATACGGAAAAAAAGCACTTTCACGATGACTGGGATCTTGCGCTTAGCCGCCACCGACGTCATGACGCGGCGGATTCGAGCCAACTGGCGCGGTTCCGGATGCATCAGGTGGCTCGGACACGTCGCGCCACGACGTTCAAAGGAGGACGCGCGTTTTCCAGTCATCGTTAAAATTCTGTAGAACGCATTTGAGTGAACCAGAACGCCAAGATACCGCGCTCACCGTCCAACATCGCGGCTAGGCTGGCTTCAGCCGGTCCCTTGAGCGTCCCGCTACTCATTCATCAGCTTTTTCGGTGACCTGGCGACCCTGGCGTTTCAACTTTGTTTATTCACCCGATTGCCCCTGGGCCTGCCACGTTTTGCCCTTGACCAGCCGCCTGACGCCGCCTATCCATGCGCCTTCGCATTCTGGAATTCCGAATTCAATGCTCCAGGCACTGCCCGCAACCCAAAGCCTGATCGACCGCGCCTACCAGCAACTGCTGGAGTCGATCGCGGACGGCACGCTGATGCCCGGCCAGCGTATCCGCCAGGCCGAACTCGCCGACAGCCTGGGGGTCTCGCGCCAACCCGTCAGCCACGCGCTGCATCTGTTGAAACGCCAGGGTCTGGTGGAAGAATTCGGCCGCAAGGGCCTGCGCGTCGTCCCGCTCGACCCACGCCGCGTCATGCAGCTCTATCAGGTCCGGGAGGTTGTCGATGGCCTCGCGGCTCGCCTTGCCGCCCAGAACATCGCCGCCGGAACCGCCAACACCGCCGAAACGGACGCCCTGAAACACCAGATCGCCGACGGCGCCGCTTTCGATGCCGCAACCCCGATCCCCATCCTGGTCCGCGCCGATACCGACTTCCACCGTGCCTTGTATCGCCTGTCCGGCAACCCGGCGATCGAGGAAATGACCGCGCCACTTTGGCCGCATCTGATGCGTTCGATGGCCACCGTCCTCCGCGAACCGCACTACGCCACCCGCGTCTGGCACTGGGAACACGCCGCCATCCTGCGCCACGTTCTCGCCGGCGATCCCGCCCGCGCCGAGTCCGCCGCTCGGGATCACGCCGCTACCGCGTCCCGTCTGACCGCCGAGCAGTTTCAACCCAAAGCCGCATAACCAAAGGAGCATTCCATGCTGACCGAACAACAAGTCCGCCAATTCCATGACGAAGGCTACGTCTTCCTGCCGGAAACCTTCTCGCCGCAGGAAGTTGCCATCCTTAAATCCGAAGCCGAGGACATCTATCGCCAGGAACGCCCCGAGGTTTGGCGCGAAAAATCCGGCGCCCCCCGCACGGCCTTCGCCGCCCACCTCTACAACGAAGCCCACGGCCTGCTCGCCCGTCACCCCCGCATGATCCGCCCCGTCGAACAATTGTTCGGGGAGCAGGTTTACATGCACCAATACAAAATCAACGCCAAAGCGTCCTTCACCGGCGATGTCTGGCAGTGGCACCAGGATTACGGCACATGGGTCCGCGACGACGGCATGCCCGAACCCCGCGCGATGAACATCGCCGTGTTCCTTGATGAGGTCATGCCGATCAACGGCCCGCTGATGCTGGTCCCGCGCAGCCACACACAGGGTGTCCTCGCGGCCGGCCACGACACCAGCACCACGTCCTATCCACTGTGGACCCTGGACGAGAAAACCGTCACCGGCCTGGTCGAAAAAGGTGGCATCGTCGCACCGACCGGCAAGCCCGGCGGCCTGCTGCTGTTCCACGGCAATCTGGTGCATGGCTCCGCCGGCAACATCACGCCGTATCCGCGCAA
>JAYUEJ010000053.1:0-7716 GCA_043739265.1 Rhodopila sp.
ATACGCGCGGTCGATGATGTCTTTGATTTCGCTATCGATTTCCCGCGCGGTGGCTTCCGACACGTTCTTGGACTGCGTGACCGAGTGTCCCAGGAACACCTCCTGGCTGTTGTCGCCATAGGCCATCATGCCGAGCTTATCGGACATGCCCCATTCGGTGATCATGCGCCGAGCCTGATCGGTGGCCATCTTGATGTCGCCGGCGGCGCCGTTGGAGACCTTATCCGGCCCGAAGATGATCTCTTCGGCGGCCCGGCCACCCATCGCCATGGTCAGTTCGGACAGCAGCTTGGACTTGGACTTCGAATAACGGTCGCCCTCCGGCAGGCTCATGACCAACCCAAGCGCACGTCCGCGTGGAATGATCGTGGCCTTATGGACCGGGTCGCATTCCGGCTCGTGCATGGCACACAGGGCATGGCCGGCTTCGTGATAGGCGGTCATCCGCTTCTCGGACTCGGACATAACCAGCGACCGGCGTTCGGCGCCCATCATCACTTTGTCTTTGGCGGACTCGAATTCAGCCATCGCCACGACGCGTTTGCCCAGGCGAGCCGCCAACAATGCGCCCTCATTTACCAGATTCGCCAGATCAGCGCCGGAAAAACCAGGCGTGCCGCGGGCGATCACCTTCGGATCGACATCGGATGCCAGGGGCACTTTCCGCATATGCACGCGCAGGATCTTCTCGCGCCCATTCACGTCCGGGTTCGGCACCATCACCTGACGGTCGAAGCGGCCGGGACGCAGCAGCGCGGGATCGAGCACGTCGGGACGGTTGGTCGCGGCAATCAGGATAACGCCCTCGTTGGACTCGAAGCCGTCCATCTCGACCAGCATCTGGTTCAACGTCTGTTCGCGTTCGTCATTGCCGCCGCCCAGACCGGCGCCGCGATGCCGGCCCACGGCGTCGATTTCGTCGATGAAGATGATGCACGGGGCGTTCTTCTTGCCCTGCTCGAACATGTCGCGGACACGCGATGCGCCGACGCCGACGAACATTTCCACGAAATCGGAACCGGAGATCGTGAAGAACGGCACGTTCGCTTCACCCGCGATGGCGCGGGCCAACAGCGTCTTACCGGTGCCAGGAGGGCCGATTAGCAGCACACCCTTGGGAATCTTGCCCCCGAGACGCTGGAACTTCTGCGGATCCTTCAGAAATTGGACGATTTCTTCCAGTTCGCTCTTGGCTTCGTCGATACCGGCGACATCCTCGAACGTTACGCGTCCCTGCTTTTCGGTCAGCAATTTCGCCCGGCTTTTACCGAAACCCATGGCCCGGCCGCCGCCCGACTGCATTTGGCGCATGAAGAACACCCAGACGCCGATCAACAGCAGCATCGGGAACCAGGACAGCAGATAATGCAGCAGCGGATTGACGTCGCCATCTTCGGGCTTGGCGATCACCCGGACATTTTTGTCGGTCAGCGTTTTAACCAGCGTCGGGTCTTCCGGCGTGTAGGTCTGGAAAGTCCGGCCGTCGTTAAGCTGACCGGAAACCGTCCGTCCCTGGATCACGACATCGCGCACATGGCTGGAATTCACCTCGGTGATGAAATCCGAATAGGCGATCTGGGTGGAGTTGGTGTGGCTCACCCCAGGCTGGAACAGGTTGAATAACACAACAAGCAGCAGGGCGATGATCACCCACAGCGCCAGGTTGCGGCCAAAATTGCTCATATGACTTTGCTCACGTTCTCAGTCCTCTAGGGACGCCAGGCATCCGGAAACGATAACAGGTTCGGCACGACAGAGCTTAACTCGGCACGACAGAGCTTAACATAGTGTGCCGGATCGGTCGCACCATCCCCACTTTACGAGGATCGTCCACCAAGAGGCCATAAATAACAACCCGCAAGACCGACAGGCCGCCCCATGGCCTAAATGGCCGGGACGAAGCAGGCTCCGGTGACCGATTTTCGAGGGTGGAACAGAACGGTCATCCGCGCGACATCATCCCTGATTGCATACTCTAAATGTGGCACCGCGGCCAGAATTTTGTCGAATCTGATGGCGGGCAGGGTTCGCAGCACCGCCGAGGGCAAGTCTGAACAGCCCCGCAACCGCGCTGCGTCGGGTCCAAGTTTGCCGACAACCGCTCCGTTGGGAAAACCGTCCCGCGCGATCACACGAAACCGGTTGTCCCAAACCGCGTCCCCCGACACGGCGACCGGTTCGGCGATCGCGGCTTCCTCCCGCACGATCAGCAGTCCGTCGCCGAACCGCCCCGCCGCCATGATGCGCACACCCGCCACCGTCGCCGGCCTTGGGTCCGCGGCGAGGTCGCTGATGCGCGCCGGGCTGGGAGGGTAGCCCGCACCACCGATCGTGCGGACCAGGCAGGCCAGGGCCGCCGCACCGATCCGTCCGGGGGAAAGTAAAGCAAATCCTTCCGGCCGGATCGTGGCGCGGCCGGCCAATTCCGCCGCTGTCTGGGCTTCTTCGCGGGCGCGCAGCCTTGCAACGGAGGCTATCGCCTGCGTCAGGCCAGCCCCCGGCAAGGCCGCCAGGTGCCGCCGCAATCTGGGGCGTAGCGCCCGGGTGTCCTGATTGGACGGATCCTCTGCCCAACCGACGCCGCGGGCGGTGAGAAAATCCCGTAACCGGGCTGGTTCGATCTCCAACAGCGGACGCAACAGGCGAAGGCCGCCGGCCTCAGTCACCGCCGACATCCCGGCGAGGCCGTGTGTCCCGCTGCCACGCAGCACGCGCATTGCCAGCGTTTCCACCTGGTCCGCCGCATGATGACCCACCAGGAGATGGAGGATGCCCGCGTTCCGGCAGGCCGCGGTCAAAATGTCGTAGCGCGCGATCCGCGCCCGTTCCGCCAGCGCCGAACCGTGCCTGAGGTTGGCGATCCCCAGCAGCCTGCCGGGAATGCCGAGAGCCTGGAGACGCTCGATCGTCATGCGGGCTTCATCCGCTGACCCGGCGCGCAACCCATGATCGACCACGAACGCGGTGACCGACCCGCCGCGCTGACCGGCCCAATCCCTGGCAAGAACGGCAAGCGCCATGCTGTCGGCGCCACCGGATACCGCGACAGCCAGCACGGGACGAGGTTCGAACGGACCCATGCGGTCCATCGCACCCGCGACCACGGTCGCAAGACATGCATGGGTTTCGACTACGGTCGCAAGGGATGCATGGGTTTCGACCACGGTCGCTAGTGGCAGCCGGCCTTCTGCGACGTCGAGGCCGCACCGGCCGCGATGTCCGGGCGTTGCTGCGGAAAATCCCCCCGCAGCCGAATCAGCGTGTCGCAGGCGGCTTTTTTCTCGTTGATCGCGGCCAACGAACCGGCCAGGCCCAGCAGCGCATCCTGTGCGTGGGTGCCCTTGCGTGAGCTGGTGTATGCATCGTCGTAGGCAATCGCCGCCTGGGCATATTGCTTTTCGCCGGCCAACGCGTGCGCCAGAAGAAGGCGGGCATCGTAAGCGCGCGGTGAGGTGCGGTTCGCCAACACCCCGCGTGCGGCCGCTTCCGCGGCGGCATAGTCGTGCCGAACCAGGGCGGCGTTACCCTCCTGCAACGTGGTCTCCGGTGTGCGCCGGGCGGGAGGGCGGATTTCTTGCGGCGTCGCCAACGCGCCGGAAGCGCGATCCTGATCGCCGGAAAACGGCGCTGGAGCGCTCCGCTGTCCGGCGCTATGTGCGCCTCCGGGCGAGATCTGGAACGCCAGATCGTCGATCCGCTTGCCAAGGTCATCATTTTGCCGCTGAAGCTGATTTTGCATCTCATCGGTGCGGCCACGCAATTGGCGGATCTGGTCCTCCAGCGCATCGACGCGGGTGAGAAGTTGCGCCAGCAAATCATTGCTCCCGCTCAGAGGCTGCGGCGCCGGCGCAAAGGAAGGCCCCCGGATGGCCGAACCGCCGCCGCGCCCCACCTGGTCGCCGACCGACTTCAGCTCCTGGCGAAGCTGGTAAATCTGATTCTGCAACGCAATGCCTTCGCGGCTGTCCACCTGGGCCTGGACAGGGGCAACCGCGGCGGCCGTCAGCACGGTCGCCAGGATAAAGGGAGCAACGACGAACCGCATGCGGACTTCCTCACGATTGATCAGACTATGTCAGTCTATCCCGTCGCATGCCAACGCGACAGCTTGAGGCGTATGGCCGGCGACACCGAGGCTGGTTTTAATCCCCCGGCAGGTGACGCGCGATATATGGCGGCAGGTTGAATGCCCCGGTATGGATTTCAGGGGTCCAATAGAGCGTCGTGCCCAATAGCCCCGCCTGACGGGCGCGGGCGCGGATCGTTTCCACCGGTGTGGCTGCCAGCGAGGCGTCTTTCGCCGACCAGCCCAGCGTCATGAAGCCGCCGACATAGGTCGGCACCGCGGCGACATAG
This sequence comes from Rhodopila sp., assembly GCA_043739265.1. Lineage (GTDB taxonomy): Bacteria > Pseudomonadota > Alphaproteobacteria > Acetobacterales > Acetobacteraceae > Rhodopila. The sequence goes on from JAYUEJ010000053.1 coordinate 4,357, forward strand.
GCGGTGACATGCGGGAAGAACGTCCGGCGGCGCGCGCTGGTGTCGCGCAGTTCGTCCGGTTGCATGAACGGAACGCCGCATTGGTTCACCACCACCCCTCGGGCGGTCAGGATGCGGGCGCAGTTGCGATAGAATTCGTCGGTGAACAGAACCTCACCCACCCCGATCGGGTCGGTCGAATCGACGATGATGGCGTCGAACGAGGCATCCGGTGCCCGCTTCACGTAGTCGATGCCATCGCCCACGATGATTTCGGCGCGTTGGTCGGTCCAGGCATCGCCGCCGATCCCGGGCAGGAATTCCTTGGACAGCCGAATCACCTCGCCATCGATCTCGACCATCACGGCACGCTTCACATTACCGTGCAGAAGCACCCGCCGCAGCACGCCGCCGTCGCCCGCTCCGATAATCAGCACATTCTCGGCCGCACCATGCGCCAGCAGCGGCACATGGGTCAGCATCTCCTGATAGACGAACTCATCGGCCTCGGTGATCTGAATAACGCCATCCAGCACCATGACTCGGCCGTGAGAGGCGCTTTCGAAGATCGCGATATCCTGAAAGTCGCTCGTCACCCGCGCCAGCTCGCGCCTCACCTGAAAACGCTGACCCCAGTCCGGGTACAGCGTCTCGTTGATCCAGCTATCGGTGGGCATCACGCTTGCTCCATACTTCGACGGCCCGGACTTTCGCCCGAGCCGCCGGTGGTCGGTCTAATGGGCGGCCGATCAGGTGATCAGGCCGCGCCGCTGTTCGCCAAGGGTGATGGTTTCGGGCTTAAACGCCGCCTTCAACGCGGGAATCCCCAGATGCGGATCGCATGCGCCGCACATGAAGATATCGATCGCGGCGAAATCGCGTTCCGGCCACGTATGGATGGATATATGGCTTTCCGCCAGCACCAGCACACCACTCACGCCGCCGTTGGGCGAAAAATGGTGGAAATGCCCGTGCAAGATCGTTGCGCCGGCCGCTTCCGCGGCTTCACGCAACGCACGATCGATTGTATCCGGATCGCAAAGGTTGGACGCGCCCCAAAGATCGACCAGCAAATGTGTGCCGGCGAACTTTACGCCATCCTTCTCAACGAAATAGTCCTTCTGGACTTCCGGTTTTGTCCGCTCAGCGTCGGACTGCATCTGGTTGCTGCTCGGAAGTTCCGAGACCATCCCCAGTGGGCTGAGTGCGTTCATCGCGTACCCCTTCCTACCAGTAGATAGCCTGTTGGACAGTACACGCGAATTGCGCCCGCTGTCCCCTGGGGCCAAGGCGGCGGAACATGACGATCAGTGCGTTGGGGGGCAAGCTTTTTTTCGCCCCGAGCCGCGATAAAACCGCATATCCCGTGCGCGTCGCGGTTTGCCTGCCCGCCGCGCCCGCTTTACGCCCGCCCGGTCGGCGAAATTCAGGTCAACGGGCCGCCACGCTGGACTGAAGCGCCTTCAGGTCGCCGGGCAATGATGCCGCCAGGCTCATTTCCCGTTGCGACCGGCCAATGTCCGCCGTGGTTCGGATCGGTTCGGCGGTCAACAGCCGAAACATGTCGCCGACAGGACCCGTGCCGATGCGGCCGCCGAACTTCATCCGCAGTTCGGCCAGCCCGGAGTCGTCACCCGCCCGGGCGGTTGCCGTGGCAAGCCGAAGCACGATCCTGGCCCCGGCGTCGTCCAGCTTGCCGCTATCCGGCACGGTCAACGCCACCCGATCCGCCCAGGCCCGCGCCGCGCCCGGCCAATCCCCGCCGCCTTCCAGTATCTGCGCCCGCACATCCGTCGCCGGTCCGGTGTGAAACGGCACAAGCAGCCCGGCGGCGGCGGCCGGATCACCCAGACGAGCGACCGACCCGGCCTGGATTATGGCCCGTTGTTCGGCCAAATCAGGCGGCAGGTCCGGGCCGCTCGAAGCGGTCAGCGCGGCCAGCGCGGCGCTATCGTTTCCCCCCCGCGACTCGAGGGTGGCCAGGCTGGCGCCCAGGCGCGCCTTCGACACGTCGGACGTCGCCGATCGCAGCAATTTCTGCAGCACCGGTTTCGCCCTGGCCGGTAGGTCGAGCGCATAAAGCCGATCCGCCAACGATTGCTCGACCAGGTCATCGTCGCTGGAGGCGGCGATCAGGTCGGCATTCTCCGCCACCATGGAGACGAACTCGATGGGCGGAATCCGCTGGGTCCCCTGGTCCCTGATCATCGCGGCGAACGTGTCGTTCAGCCGCTGGCGAATCGGTGCGGCCTGGTCGGGAAAATCGGCCTCCGCCTGGCGAAGCGTCGCCAGCGCCGACCGCCACGCGCCGCTTTGGCCACGCAATTCGGCCACCCGCTCCCGCAGCGCCAGGTCCCGCGCATCACCGCGCCAGGAATACAGCAGCTTGTCCAGCGCATCCGCTGCCCGGGTCTTGTCTATTGTCCGCGCCGCGAGTCGCAGTTCGACGGCGCCTGTCGCCGCGCGCGCGCGGTCGAACTGGTCGTGTCCGGCCGCCAGTGTGTCCAGCATGCTCAGGGCCTGGCCGGTGTCGCCCTCGGCCGTGCGCATCAAGGCATGGGCGTAAGCCAACCGGGGATCGTCCTTATAGGTGTCCAACAGGCGCGCCGCCGGAGCGATCTCCCCGCCCTGGATCATCGTTTCGATCATCAGCGGCAGGATATGGTCGCGGATCGCCTTGGGATATTGAAAGACCAGCGGGGCCGTCGCCGCGAATACCGCCGCCGCGGCCGGCGATCCTTCCTCGCGCATCGCCTGTCGCACCGCCCGCCACAGTGCGATCTCATCGGTGCCGTCAAGTCTTGGATCGGCCAGGGCGCCGGCTTCGTCCGTCCGCCCGGCCAACAACGCGGCGATGGCCGTCAAGGCGCCGGTTTCAGCCGATGCCGCCTCTTTCGGGTCCTGTTCCGCCGCCATGCGCAGCAAACTCGCGGCTTCGGCCGAAAAACCGAGTGCCATGAAGCTTTGCGCGGCGGCGTGATGTTTCGGACCGCGTGCCATCGGCGGGGCAGCCGCCGCGTCCGCAAGCTGCTTGTTGGCGCGTCGCAGCAGAACCTCGGTTGGCATCGCCGGTAGGGTCAACCGCCGCGTCAGATGCGCCGCATCCATCACCATATCCGTCATGTTCATGGCGGACGACAGGGCCAGCCCGGTCGGCTCGCTTGCCAGATTGAACCCGGTCGCCACCGGCTTGAGGCTGATCGAGTCCGCCAGCGGCTCGACCACAATGCCCTGCAAGGTTGGGCGCAGAATAAATTGCGTGCTGCGCCGGGTCGTTGCCACACCCTGGCCAGTGCGGTGCTGGGTGCCAACGAGCAACGTCGCGCCGGTGTCCGGATCGGTCAGGGTAACGACATCGCCGGATTGTTCGGCTGCCAGATG
>JAYUEJ010000054.1:0-2558 GCA_043739265.1 Rhodopila sp.
AGAGCCTCCGCCTTACGTACCAAATAAACTGTATCCGTGATCGCCGTCGTGCCAAGCCCCGGCAGCATCACCGACGCCGGAATGCCCCGTGCGATCAGACCTTCCAGCAATTCGACCCGCTCCTGCACGCCCAATGAATTAGCTTCCCCGGTCGTGCCAAGCACCGCGAGCCCGTTGCAACCATTCGCCAGCAGCCAGCGGCAATGCGTGGCCATGCGATCCAGGTCGACCGACAGATCGGCGTTCATCGGCGTCAGCACGGCCGCGTTCACACCACCGAACAGAGCATTTTTCAGCATGCGTCAGTTTCCTTCCTCGGCCGTCGCGGCCTGGGCATCTTGCCAGGCCAATCCGCCAGATGTTGTTCCAAAACTCCCGCGTTCCGTTCCGAAATGACACGATCGCGCACCGATACGCCCGCCTCATGCACCGTGTTCGGATCGCCCGACACCAACGGATGCCACCACGCCAGATCCTTGCCATCGGCCAACCGCCGATACGCGCAGGACGGCGGCAGCCAATCGATCTCCCGCACCAAAGCGGGCGTCAACGTTACGCAATCCGGCACCCGCCGGTGCCGCTTTTTATAATCTGAGCACCGCGCGGAATGCGTATCCAACAACCGGCACGCGACGTTGGTGAACGCCAAATCCTCGGTATCGTCATCCCGCAATTTATGCAGACAGCACCGGCCACACCCGTCGCACAACGACTCCCACTCCTCATGGGACATCGTCTCCAGCGTCTTCGTCTTCCAGAACGGTTCGGGTGTGTCCATCGCCGCGCAACCTACAGACCGCGCGTCCAGGTGACCAGAGCACGCGGGCGGGGTTTACCGCGCGGGGGGCGGCAGGCTCTGCTGCTGAATCGGCCCATTCCCGCCCGTTCCCAATACCGGCGGATACGTAAACTGCCCCGGCGGAGGTTGATATCCGGCGTTCGGCACCGCCGCGGCAGGCGCCTGATAAGCGGGCGCCACCGGCGGGCGGTACGACGGCGAGGACACCGCGGGCCCCTGATATCTGGGCTGCGCCGCCGGCGCGCCCGGAGACGCCGTCGCGGGTTGATAACTGGGCGGATACGCCGACGGTTCACCCATCGCCGGTGCCGCCGAGGGCCCGTCACCCCCCGCGCCATACCGCGTCAGAACCTCCCGCAACGGATCCGCGCCCGGATTAACCCCCTGCATCTGCAACAGGATCTGCCGCGCCACCAACGGTTGACCGTAATACGCCTGGTTCTCGTCCACCCGCGCCGACATCACCCCGCCCTCCAGCGAGACGCCGCCAAACAAGCCCCGCGCCGCCGCGAAAGCGATGATATCCGCGCCGATCGCCGTGGTCGTGGAGCCCTGGACACCCGCGCCCAACGTCGCCACGGCGACCGAGACATTGCCGCCCAACCGGACCTGGCTGTCCATCACCGCGTTCAGGCCGCGATTGGTCATCACCAGCAGCATCAACTGGCTGTCCTGCACCCCGAACTGGAAGCCGAAGCTGCCGCTGCCGATGTCGTAAAACGTCGGGTAGGACCACGTCCCATTGCCGGTGCGCGACAGCATCACGCAACTGCCGCCCTCACCGCCGATGAAGAACCCCGCCTTGAACACGCGCGGGCAGATCATCACCGCCTTCGCCTGCGCCAACAGCCGCTTCGGATCCTGCGACACGGTCTGGGTCATCAGTTCCTGCACCGTCAGCGCGGCGCGATCCACCAGCGTTTGCTCCCCCCCAGGTCCGCGCGCGCAGCCCGCGAGAGCCAGAAGACCAAGCCCGATCAAGGCTGGCGTATGGGCACGGCTCATCGTCGTCATCTCCCTTATGTCGCAAACCCCGGCTGGCATAACCGATACGCCGAGTCCCTCATCAGAGAATATCAGGCGCGTGGCGGGATTATGGTCGACGGTGACGCGCGCGCGCGAACCGCGTCATAGACGATTTGGTCGACCTCCGTCAGCGCGCCAAGCGCCTGGGCGACCTGAGGACAGGCCATCACGCGAGCATAGCTCACGGGCCTCGCGGCCGTCACGTTGATCCACTCCCGTGGCGGAGGTTCACCCAGTTTCAACAGGCCAAAGGCGCGTTTCAACGACTCGTCATACTGTTCGGTTGTGCCGACGAAGGCGAACCGGTCCAACGCGCGCAGCGCCTCCCCGGCCAGGGCTGTTTCATCGAGCCATGGGCCGAACACCGCCTGGCGTTGATGATCCACGCCGCCGAACTGACCGCCCGCGAGCAGCCGGGCCTGAACATTCCAGGTCACGCGGCGGATGATCGGGTCCTCCGATCGGAGAAAGTCGAGCAGGGACAACGGCGCCATCGCTTCGAAGAATTCGCCTTTGGTGTGTCGGGCGCCCTGTTTCCAGTAATAAAAACAGGACAGCAATCGTTCGCGCGGATCCCGGAGCATGGTGAACACAGTCACCTGGGCGGACAAAGCGGACAGGCTCGACGGCGTGATATGCCCTTCGAAAAACCGATGACGCCGCAATTCGGCCGCGGGTGTGGCGCGGACCTGCCAGTCGAATTTACCAGGGAAAACAGCGCCCGCGGGCAAAT
>JAYUEJ010000055.1:0-2558 GCA_043739265.1 Rhodopila sp.
ACCGGCGGCATTACCCCGGATCAAGTGCTGATCAACTTCACCGGCTCCGGTGGTAACGTTCAAGGTGCCGCGAACGGGGCCACTTTGTCCGGGACGTTCCTGATCCCATACGATACCGTCCAGTTGAACAGCCTGACGATCAACGGTCACATTTTTGGCGGTGGAAGCGGGACCAACTTTCAGTTCGTTTCCAACGCTTTGATTTCCCAGCCGGCGATTCAGGCCGCGGTGCCGGAGCCGGTATCGCTGACGATCTTGTCTGTTGGCGTGGCCGGGACCCTGATCGCGCGGCGTCGCCGGCGTCCGGTGATACGGGTCTGATCGCGTCACCGGGTTTCGCCGCTCAGTTTGGTTTGACCCCTAACGATGCTTCGGTTACCCGCAACTCGGGCGGCAGGAGTTTCTCACCCACTTCATAGGTTCGTGCTGTCACGCTGCTCTCCTGTTCCTTGATGACGATCGCCGCCAGTTCGCTGCGAAGCGCTCGGCGCAGGCCATTGCGTGCTTCATCATAAGTCTGCGGCGGCCCCTGCCGCCGCCCCTCCACGATAACCGCAAAAAATCCCGCCGGTGTCTGAACGGGAAACGCGGTCATCTGTCCCGGGGGTAGAGCGAATATGACTGACGCCAATTCAGGGGCCAGTGCTTCAAATCGAACATAGCCCAGATCGCCGCCCGCTGCCGCGCTTGCGTCGTGGCTGACGTGTTCCGCCAGCTTGCCGAAATCGGCGCCTCCCCGTACCTGCTCGATAACGAGCTGTGCATCGTCCGATGTCAGCGTCAGAATGATCCGAGCACGGACCTCAACCGGCGCTGGCTTTCCAGCAACGTCGTGTCGATAGCGGTCTTCGATCGTTTGCTCGGTCAACCTGGCATCGACCGCCCGGTTGAGCCACTCGTTCGACAGCGCCCGGTCGATCGCCGACCTGGCTCGTCTTCGCACCTTTTGATCTTTGTCCAGCCCCATTTTTAGTGCACCCAGTACCATTGCTTCCTGGCGATACAACCCCTCCAGTGACCGCTGGAAAATCGTCTCAAAGCCAAGTGCCGCGACGCTGAAGGGAAGGTTGCCAACGACATCCGCCACATCGCCCAGGGAGACCTGCCGCGTGCCCACCTCCAACGCAACGCTGTTCGCGTTCGCATCGAGCCGGGCCGCCATTAACAACAGCGCTGCTTCCGGATTGGTCTCGATGAACGCGTTGCCCTCAGGGCCATAAGCGGGCACGGTCGGTGTCCGGATTGCCAATGGGGTGGGTGGCGGATCGGCAGCGACTCCTACGCGAGCAAACAGCGACACCGCGACCACGAGAGGCCAAATGCGTCGCCACGGACATGCTGATCCCACTTTAACGTCTCCATGTTTTAAAGCGGGATCAAGCTACATGCCGAGAGAACAGCAAGTCTATGTTCGACCAGCAGTTCTTATTTGGCTCGCCGCATCTGTCCTGGTTGCCAGGACATCCTGTTTGATATTCTGATCACGGTGCCTGCGGCGGCGGATGGGTAAAGGCCAAAGTCCCGAGCAGGTGGTCCCACGACGGGAACACCGGACAGGTGGTGATGGTCCGGAAGTGATGGAAGAATCCTGTCCGGGTCACCAAACTGCGTCTGGCCGCACGCCATGGCGCCCGGGGCGGCGAGGTTCTGATCCTGCTGCTCTGGTCGCATCCGCCCGGTTCCGACCAACTCGGGCTCGAACTGACAGTCGATGACACGCGCTATCTCGACCTGCCGCCGGATGCACACTCGCACGGTACGAACGTGCTGACAGGATGCGGTTTTTGGCATATGCAGCAAAGCATGCCGGACAGTCTTTACGAACGCGATGTCCTGGTCTGGTCGCAACATCAGGCCGACCTGCTCCGCCGCCTGGGGCGGGGGGAGAGGGTGAATGACGTCGATTGGACCAACGTCGCCGAGGAGATCGAAGGCGTGGGTCGGTCCGAACTGCACTCGGTCGAAAGCGACCTGACCCTGATCATGGTCCACCTTCTCAAAATCCAGGCATCGCCAGACGATACAATGGTGGACCATTGGTATGCTGAAATCGCGGCGTTTCAAGATAACGCGCAGTCGCGTTTCACGCCGTCCATGCGGCAGAGGATCGACCTCGGGGCGTTGTATGCCAATGCGATCAGGCAATTGCGGATCGGAGATCGACGCAATAAAATCCCTCGCGCGTGGCCGGCTGCCAACCCATTCACGCTGGACCAATTGCTGAACGGGGAGCCGGACGATCTCGTACAGTCGCTTCCGGCCGCGACCCCCACCTGAGGCACGATCCGCGCGCACCTGCCAGCGCCGGACCCTTGATACTTGCAACCGACCGCGCCCCGCCCGATACATCCCGCCATGAACGACACGACCATCTCCCATTCCGGCGCTCCCATCCCCGAATCCGGCCAGCGCTACGACTTCGCCGCCGCCGAACCCAAATGGCAGGCGGCCTGGGCCGACCGCGCCTGCTTCCGCGTCGAAGACGTGCCCACCGACGGCAAACCCAAATACTACGTGCTGGAGATGTTTCCCTACCCATCCGGCAAAATCCACATGGG
>JAYUEJ010000056.1:0-22977 GCA_043739265.1 Rhodopila sp.
GTCATCATCAACACCACCGGCGACGCGGTGCAGGACCGTCCGCTCGCCGATATCGGCGGCAAAGGCCTGTTCGCCAAGGAAATCCACGAAGCCCTGCTGGACCGTCACATCGACTGCGCCGTCCACAGCCTCAAGGACCTGGAAACCGAGCTGCCCCCCAACATCGTCATCGCCTGCATATTGAAGCGGGAGGACGCGCGCGACGTTCTGATCCCGGGCGACACCTGCCATGCTCCCAACGCCACCGATCCGTTCTCTGCCCTACCGCACGCGGCCCTGATTGGAACGTCCTCCGTCCGGCGTCAGGCGCAGTTGCTGCATGCCCGTCCGGACCTGCGTGTCGCCTCGATCAGAGGAAATGTACAGACCCGGCTGCGCAAGTTGAGCCAGGGCGAGTGCCAGGCCAGCCTGCTGGCACTCGCCGGGCTGCGGCGGCTGGGGATAGAGGTTCCCAACGCGATCGTCCTGGACCCGTCGGTCATGCTGCCCTCCGCCGCCCAGGGCATCGTCGGTGTCACCGTGCGAGCCGACGACACCGCATTGCGCGCGCTGCTGGCCATGATAGAGGACCCCACATCCCGCACCGTCGCCACCGCCGAACGCGCCATGCTGGCGACCCTGGACGGCTCTTGCCGCACCCCGATCGGCGCCTGGGCGAATCTGCTGGCGGACGGCACCCTGACCTTGACCGGCATGGTCGCCCGTGCCGACGGGTCGTTTCTGTTGCGCCGCATGTTGGCCGGCCCCGCGGCCGACGCCGCACGCATTGGCGAAGATCTCGGCGCCAGCCTGCGCGCCGACTCGCCGGCCGATCTGTTCGCGTAGGGCCAGAGGCGCAATAACGCCGCCGCGCCGACGGGCCTTCACTAGAACCAGGTCGCCGTGTCCACCACATTGCGCAACGGCCGCCCCTCGGCAAAAGCCTTGCAATTGTCTTGGATAATCTGAAACCGCCGCTCGTTCAGATGCGGCCCGTATCCCGCCATGTGCGGAGTCAGCAGCACATTCGGCATGCCCCACAAAGGGTGTTCCGCCGGCAGCGGCTCCTGCTCGAACACGTCTAACGCGGCGCCGGCGATCTCCCCCGCATTCAGCGCGGCAACCAAATCGTCCAGCTTTGTCGTCATTCCACGCCCGATATTGATGAAGAACGCACCGGGCTTCATCAGGCGGAATTTCGTGGCATTGAAGAAACCTTCGGTCGCCGGCGTATGCGGCACCGTCAGAATAACAAAGTCGGCGCGCGGCAGCAGCGCATCCAACGCCTCAGGCCTGTGAAGTTCCGCGACCACCTCCGGCTTTTCAGGTCTCCGAGCGTCCACCGCCAGCACCTGCATGCCGAACGCGGATAACAGGCGGGCCGTTTCGGCTCCAATCCCACCCAGGCCAACGATCAGTGCGGTGGCCTCCGGCAGCGCTACGACGCCATGATCCTCTGGCGGTTTCTTCCATTCACGGCGGATTTGCTGCGGAATATATACATGCAGTCCGCGCGCGAAGGCGAGCACGAACGCCAGGATGTGCGCGCTGATATGGTCGTTGTATATCTCCCGGAAGTTGGTAACCGTCAGCGCATGGGCGACCAGTTCCGGGTAGTAGTAACCAGCCGGCGGCGCGGCCTGAGGCGCTTGCAGCCAGCGCAACCGTTGCGCCATCGCCAACAGTTCGGCCGACAGCGTGCCAAACGCGGCATCGGCGGTCACAATCGCGGCGGCGGCTTCGGCCGCGTCCTCGGCGACGATCAGCCTCATGCCGGACACGGTGTCGGACAGGCGCCGCGCCCATTGCCGGGTCAGTGCGGTCTGCGGTGGAAGCATCAGCAGTGTGAAGGCGTTGGTGTCGGTCATCGGGCGGCCTTTGACGATGGAAGACCATCATAGCACCGGCCGCATTTTCCCGTCATGGTCCGCCCGCATCCGTTTCACCAACAAATCAAACCGAAAAATACTTCGCCCGCGGGTTCAGCACGACGATCGCACTGGTCGATTGTTCCGGATGCAACTGATACTCGTCCGACAACGAAATCCCAATTCGCTCCGCCCCAAGCATATCCAGGATTGGCACCTGATCCTCCAGTCGCGGACAGGCGGGATAGCCGAATGAGTAACGACTGCCGCGATAACCCTGCCCCAGCATCTTCTCCATATCGCGGTCGTCCTCCCCCGCGAACCCTAATTCCGCTCGGATGCGCTTATGGACATACTCCGCCATCCCCTCGGCCATCTCCACCGACAGTCCGTGCAAATACAAATAGTCCTGATACCGGTTTTCCTCGAACCAAACGCGCGCCGTGTCGGATGCTTTCTGGCCCACCGTCACCACCTGCAACGCGATCACGTCGCGTTCCGCATCGTCGATGTCGCGGAAGAAATCCGCGATGCATTCACCATCCTCTTTCGGCTGGCGAGGCAAGGAAAACCGGGTAACCTCAGTCACCCCATCCTGCTCGAAGATGATCAAATCATTGCCCTGACCAGCGGCTTTCCAATAGCCATAGACAGCCTGCGGCCGAAGGATGTCCTGCTCCTCGCATAACGTCAGCATCCGCCGCATCACCGGCCGCAGTTCCTGCTTCGCCCAGCCCAGGAATTCTTCCAGCGTCCGGCCCTGTTTCCGAAAACCCCACTGGAATTGGTAAAGACTACGCTCGTTGATGAACGGCACGATCGCCTTGGGCGAGGATTCGACCACCCGCCCCCCCCAGAACGGAGGCTCGACAGCCGGCACGTCCCGCGTCAGCCGGTGCCGCCGTACCCGAACGGCGGCGACATCGATTGGACGAAACGCCTGCGTATCGGCCTGACCCAGCGTCCTGGCATTGTTGCGCGATTTTCCCACCCGCTTGGACTGAATCGCGGCCAAATAATCGTCAAAGCCGTTGCCGGTAACCCGGTCCATCAAATGCAAACCATCGAACGCATCGCGCGCATAAGCAACCCGGCCGCAGCCATAGGCGGCGACACAGGCATCTTCCACATAGTTGCGGGTCAGCGCCGCGCCGCCCAGCAGCACCGGAATATCCAGCCCCTGACGCGACATCTCCTCCAGATTCTCCCGCATCACGACCGTCGATTTCACCAGCAGCCCCGACATGCCGATCGCGTGCGCCCGATTGTCCCGAACCGCGTGCAACATATCGACCAGCGGCACCTTGATACCCAGGTTGACCACACGATACCCGTTGTTGGTCAGAATGATATCGACCAGATTTTTGCCGATATCATGCACGTCGCCCTTCACCGTCGCCAGAACGATCGTACCCTTCTCCTGACCCTCGATCTTCTCCATCATCGGTTCCAGGTAGGCAACGGCGCTCTTCATCGTTTCCGCCGATTGCAACACGAACGGCAACTGCATCTTGCCGGCGCCAAACAACTCGCCAACCACCTTCATGCCGTCCAGCAACACGTTATTGATAATCTCGAGCGGCGGCAGAGTCAGTAACGCCTCATCCAGATCGTCTGTAAGCCCCTTGCGGTCGCCATCGACGATACGATCCTTCAGCCGTCCCGCGGCGGTCGCGGCACGTTCTTTCTTCACCGCATCGGCCAACTTGCGCCCGGCGAAAAGTTCCAACAGCCGCATCAACGGATCGTAGCCCTCGCGGCGGCGGTCGAAGATCAGATCTTCGGCGACCTGCCGTTCTTCTTCGGCGATCAAATGCATCGGCCGGATTTTCGACACATGCACAATGGCGCCGCTCATGCCCGCCCGCACGGCATGATCCAGGAACACGCTGTTCAGCACCGCCCGAGCCGCCGGATTCAACCCAAAACTGACATTCGACAGGCCCAGGATAATCTGAATATCCGGAAACTCCGCCCGAATGGCCGCAATCCCCTCCAGCGTCCAAAGCGCCAGCTTGCGGTCATCTTCGTTACCGGTGGCGATCGTAAACGTCAGCGGATCGATCAGCAGGTCCGATTGCGCCAGCCCATGTTTCACACAGGCGAAATCGACCAGGCGCCGCGTGATGCGCAGCTTGTCCTCGACCGACTTGGCCATGCCGACCTCGTCGATCGTCAGCGCAATGACAGCCGCACCGAATCGCCTGGCCAGGATCAGCCGGTCGGCGGCATGTTTCTCGCCATCCTCGAAATTGATCGAATTGATAATCGGTTTGCCGCCATGCAGTTTCAGCGCCGCCTCGATCACCGGCGTTTCCGTGCTGTCGATCACCAGCGGAGAATTCACCGAAGCGGTAAAGCGACGGATAATCTCCGTCATCTCCATATTCTCATCACGTCCAACAAACGCCGTGCAAATATCGAGCGCGTGGGAACCTTCGACGATCTGTTCGCGGCCCATGGAAACGCAGCCGTCCCAGTCAGCCTTTTCCTGGGCTTCGCGCCATTTCTTCGATCCGTTGGCGTTGCAGCGCTCCCCGATCGCGAAGATCGCGTTTTCTTGCCGTAGCGGAACCGCCTGATACAAGCTGGCCACACCCGGAATCCAGATCGGTTTGCGTACGACCGGCGCAGGCCGGAAGCCGCTGCGTTTACGCAGCATCGCGTCCAGCGCCTGAATATGCTCGATCGAGGTGCCGCAGCAGCCGCCGATCAGGTTGACGCCGTCCTCGGCGACGAAGCGCTCCAGCCACGACGCCAGTTCGGCGGCACCCAGCGGATAATGGGTTTGCCCATCCACCAGTTCCGGTAGCCCGGCGTTGGGCTGGACCGAAATCAGGCCCGGCCAGTTCTTCGCCAGCCAGCCGACATGTTCGGCCATCTCCTGCGGACCGGTGGCACAGTTCAGGCCCATGAGGGGCACGTCCAGCGCATTGATCACCGCGGCGGCGGCGGCGATATCGGGGCCGACCAGCAGCGTGCCGGTGGTCTCCACGGTGACCTGAACGAAGATCGGCGTGTCCTTGCCGGCAGCCGAACGTGCGATCTTGGCGCCGTTGACCGCGGCCTTGATCTGCAGCGTGTCCTGGCAGGTTTCGATCAGGAACGCATCCACGCCGCCGGCGATCAGGCCGCGGCATTGTTCCGCCAGGGCCGCTTCCAGTGGATCGTAGGCGATGTTGCCCAGGCTGGGCAGTTTCGTCCCCGGACCGATGCTGCCGACCACCCAGCGATCACGGCCATCCGCGAAGCAGTCGGCTGCCTCCCGGGCCAGCTCGCCGGCGATCTTGTTGATCTCGAAGGCGCGCTCCCCGAGATCGAATTCCGCTAACGTGACCGGGGACGCCCCAAACGTGTTCGTCTCGACCATGTCGGCGCCAGCCGCGAAATACTCACGATGGAACTCCCGCACCATATCCGGCCGGGACAGCACCAGCACGTCGGTACAATTCTCGCGGCCCCAGTAGTCCTTCTCGACATCCAGGGTCAGGGCCTGCACACGGCTGCCCATGCCGCCGTCGCACAGCAGCACACGATCGCGCAAGGCATCGAGCAAATGGGGACGTGTCATGTCAGGCTGCTTTCAGAGAGCGTGTTCGCGTGTCGCCGCGGTCGAGACGTCCGCCATGCGGATCGCCGGCCAAATCCGAATCGGCAGAGTGCCCGGAATGGCGACCGGATCTCGCCATTCGACCCCGGCAACCGTGAACATCCGATTGATGTTTGTATCCGAAAATCCCGGCCAGCGATGCGCCAGCTTACCGGTCAGGTCAGTCCGGTCATGGTCGGCAAGGTCGATCACCAGCAGCCGCCCGTTCGGAGCCAGCACACGCGTTGCCTCCAACACCGCGCCAGCCGGATCCTCGGCGTGATGCAGCACCATCTGCAAAACGACGATATCGAACGACCGGTCCGCCAACGGTAACCGATACATGTCCGCCAGTCGCACCGCGCAATGCGCCAGCCCCGGTGCGGACAACCGCGCTCGGGCCAGCGCCAGCATCGCTTTGGAAGCATCGACACCAAGCGCCTGGCGCACACGCGGGGCAAGCAGTTCCAGAACCCGGCCGGTGCCGGTGCCAATGTCGAGCAACCGGCCCTCGGGGCCAATCGGAATCAGCGACAACAGGGCGTTCTCGACCGCCTGTGCCGGTAGTTCCAGCGCCCGCATTTCATCCCAATCCGCGCCCTTCTGCCGAAAACTCTCTGACGCGATGCGGGCACGTTCGGCCAAAACCCGAGCGGCCTGGCGACGATCGGCCTCCAGCACCGGGTCGTCGCCGGGCAGCCGCGCAACGAGTTCGCGGGCCAGCGCACCATCGTCACCGGTGGGCAGGGCAAACCAGACATTGGCGCCTTCCCGCACCCGGTCGAGCAACCCGCAATCGCACAGTAGCTTCAGATGACGCGACAACCGCGGCTGCGACTGGCCAAGGATTTCGGTGAACTCCATGACGCAGAACGCCCCCCGAGCGGCCAGCGCGAGCAGCCGCAGGCGGGTCGGTTCGGCGGCGGCGCGCAGACTGGCAAGAAGGTGCTCCATGACAAACGCCTAATGACATAAGGATATCTTTATGTCCAGACGGTGTTTGGCGTGGTGAACCCTAAAACCGTTCCGCCGAACCGCTCGCCCCGGCAGGCACAAGCCTAAGCCGGTCCAGCACCGCCGGCACCCCCTCGATCACCTCGAACAGCTCGCGGCTGGCCGGTGCGGCGAATCCCTGTGCGATCGCATGGTCGATAGCGGCGACAAGCGGCACCACCGAACCGGCGACGTTGCACAGGAAGATCGGCTTATCGTGCAGGCGAAGCTGGCGCCATGTGATGATCTCGAACGCTTCGTCGAAGGTGCCCAGGCCGCCCGGCATGACCAGAAACGCATCCGATTCCTCATACAACCGGCGCTTGCGGGTGTGCATGCTGTCGGTCACAACCAGTTCGGTAACACGCTCGTGCGCTACTTCCCACTTCGTCAGGAATTCTGGAATCACCCCAAGCACTTCGCCGCCCGCCGCAAGCACGGCATCAGCGACGATCCCCATGATCCCGATGCGCCCGCCGCCGAAAACCAGCCGGATGCCGGCCCGGGCGAGGCCTGTGCCGAGATTTCGTCCAGCCTCGGCATAGGCTGGATTGACGCCGACGCGGGAGCCGCAGAACACGGCGAGGGAGTTTATGGCCGTCATGGACATCCTTTTAACTGATTTGGTCACTCTGGCCACTCCGTTGCAATTCTGCTAGCGAATCATCATGGCGATCCCGAACCGTTACGGGATTGTGAACCAACAACCGGATGGAGGGATTTTAATCAATGACGATAAAATTAGTATTGTGCGCCGCGATCACCCTGTTGGCGACCGGGCTTGCCCCTGTTGGCGCGGCTCCGGCGGACGGGATAGATCCAATCGCCATACGCCAGGTCGGAATGGCCATGGAGACCGGCGCATTTGGTTACATACGCTCCGTGGTTGCGGCGAAAGGCGACCTGAAAGCGCTGGAATCGTCCGCCAGGGCAATCGCACGCTGGCAAACGATATTGCCGACCTTGTTCCCGCCCGGCAGTGAAAAGGGCGGCGATACCAGATCACTGCCGGAAATCTGGTCCGACCGGGCCGGGTTCGACAAACTTGCTGCCGAGACGGCCGCTACCGCGACCAGACTGGCCGTGGCGGCGCGGGCCGACGACGCCGATGCCGTGGCAACGGAAACCAAGGCGCTGGGGGCGCAGTGCGGCGCCTGCCATCGCGGCTACCGCGCGAAGTAAATCCCCAAACCCGTCAGATCACCCAGCCACCGTCAACCGCGACGTTATGGCCTAATGATCTGACGGGCATAATTTGATCGGCCTGGTCGGCCGGCAGGATTAAACCGGCACAGGCGACGTCCTTGGCGGTCGTCCCGGGCGGAAGCAACCGCGACCGGACGCAATTGACTCCGCATGCGACGAATGCCTACTGTTTTATTAACGAATAAATGGCTCGGTTTGGGCCGCAGGGGGAAAAATGCCAACGCCGATCCGCCGCCTTTGTTTTGCTTTCGTTGCGCTGTCGTTTGTCACCGCGATCCGCCCGGCCGTTGCCGAGGACACCATCAAGGTCGGTTATGTCGATCCGTTCTCCGGCCCATTCGCCTCCGGCGGCGACGAATTCCTGAAAGTGTTCGGCTACATCCTGGACCGGTTGAACGCCAAAGGCGGCGCACTCGGCAAGAAGTTTGAATTGGTGCCGTTCGACGACAAGCTGCAACCCGCCGAAGCACTGATCGCGCTGAAAAGCATCACAGACCAGAACATTCCATTCGTGATGCAATGCACCGGCTCGAACGTCGGCGCGGCTCTGGTCGATGGCGTGTCGAAGCACAACGCCCGCAATCCCGACAACCGGGTGCTGTATTTGAATTGCGGCGCGCTGGCGACCGAGCTGACCAATGAAAAATGCGACTTCTGGCAATTCCGCTTCTCCGGCAACGTAGAGATGCGGGCGGCCGCCAGGATCAAGGCGCTGCCGAAAGACGTGACCAAGGTCTATCTGCTCAATCAGGACTATCTGTTCGGCCAGTCCGTCCAGCACGACACCCGCAAATGGCTGGAGAAGCTGCGTCCCGATATCCAGATTGTCGGCGACGAGTTGATGCCGTTCGGCAAGGTGCAGGATTTCTCGTCATACGTGGCGAAGATCAAGGCATCCGGGGCGCAGTCCGTCGTCACCGGCAACTACAACCGCGACCTGAACCTGTTGATCAAGGCGGCCGTGGACGATGGGACGAATGTTCGTTTCGATACCTATCTGGCACATCTGATCGGCGGCCCAACCGCGATCGGGGCCGCGGGCGAAAAACGTCTCAGCTCGATCATAGAATTCGGGCCGAACGTGCCCGTGGAGCTGAAAAAGCCGGAGGCCGAGGCCATCACCAATGGCTGGCGTGCCAACCATGATACCGACTTTTCGGAAATTCCGTTCGTAACGATGTTCGATATGCTGGCCAAGGCGATCAATCAGGCCGGCTCGACCGACGCGCTGAAAGTGGCTCTGGCGCTGGAAGACATGAAGATGACCGACCTGGTCGATGCGCCCGTGCAAATGCGCAAGGAAGACCATCAGCTTCTGATGCCCTACTACGCGGCCAGCTTCACCCGCGACGTCAAATACGACGCCGAGAAGACCGGGCTGGGCTGGAAGACCGACTTTATCGCAACGACCGAGGACCTGACTCTGCCCACCACCTGCAAGATGAAGCGCCCAGCCTCCTAGCCAGGATTCGTTCGCAACATGGAAACCGTTCTTATTTCGGTGCTGAACGGGCTGGTCTATGGCATGCTGCTGTTTATGCTTGCCAGCGGCCTGACCTTGATCTTCAGCATGATGGGCGTGCTGAATTTCGCCCACGCCAGCATCTACATGGTGGGCGCCTACCTGGCCTTTACCGTCAGCCGGTTTGTGGGTTTCTTTCCCGCGCTGATCATCGCGCCGATCCTGTGCGGACTGCTCGGCGCGGCGATCGAAATCTGGGGGCTGCGGCGCGTCCATCATAACGGGCACATCGCCGAATTGCTGTTCACCTTCGGACTGGTTTTCATTGTCCAGCGGATGGTGCAGATGACCTGGGGTATGCTGCCGATGGCATACCGCGTGCCGCCGTCGCTGGATTTCCCATTGTTCGTGCTGTACGGGGCGAATTTCCCGGCATACCGCGGCTTCATGCTGCTCGTGTCGGGGGCCATGCTTCTGGGCACCTGGCTGTTGCTGAAAAAGACGCGCATCGGCCTGATCATCCAGGCCGCGCTGACCCACCCGCACATGGTCAGCGCCCTGGGACACAACGTGCCGAGAGTCTTTACCACCGTGTTCGCCGGCGGCTGCCTGCTGGCCGGCCTGGCCGGAGTCATCGGCGGCAACTATCAAACCACCGAACCGGGGATGGCGGACTCGATGGGACCAATCGTGTTCGTGGTGGTGGTGTTCGGCGGGTTGGGCTCGCTGGCCGGCTGTTTCATTGCCTCCATCGTTATGGGAATGATCCAAACGTTCGCCGTGGTGATCGATTATTCGGTTGCCGACCTGCTGCGCCCGTTGGGCCTGGTGTTCACAGGCGATACCCTGCTGACCGAGGTGCTGACAGTTCCGGTCGCCCGGATTGGCGCACTGCTGCCGTTCGTGATGATGGTAACGATCCTGTTTTTCCGGCCCCGTGGCCTGATGGGGACACGCGACACATGACTCGCCAACAGTGTCATGGCCGGGCTTGGCTCGGCCACCCACGACTTGAGGTGTTGATGCCAACAAAGACGTGGGCGGCCAGGCCCCGACTCTATTTGGGAAGCGACACATGAAGTCCCGCTGGATAATCCTCGCGCTGATCGTCGTCGCGATCGCGCTGCCCTGGTGCTTCTACGATTGGGGGCATCATCGCCACGCCGGCTTCCTGATCTCCATGCTAAGCCAGATGGGCATGATGGTCGTCCTGGCCCTCTCCTACAACATGCTGCTTGGGCAAGCCGGCCTTTTCTCCCTGTGCCACGCAACTTTTTTCGGCATCGGCGGGTACGCGACCATCCACCTGCTGAACGCGGCCGGCACCGGCGAGCTGCCATTGCCGATGGAGTTGATGCCCCTTCTCGCCGGCCTGACCGGTCTGGCGCTGGCGATCCTGTTCGGTGCCATGGCAACCAAGCAAAGAGCTACCGCTTTCGCAATGATCACGCTTGGTATCAGCGAACTCATGGCCACCGCCGCGCTCATGTTTCATCATTTCTTCGGCGGCGAGGGCGGCGTCACCACCAACCGGATGATCGAAAACAGCCTGTTCGGCCTCACCTACTCTTCCGGCCTCCAGGTTTACTACCTCATCCTGGCCTGGACGCTGATCGCAACGGCACTGATGTATTATCTGACGCTGACGCCACTGGGCCGGATGGCCAACGCCACGCGCGACAATTTCGAACGGGCGCAGTTCATCGGTTATGATCCCAGAATGGTTAGATTTCTGCAATTCGCCCTGTCCGGCTTGTTCGCCGGAATCGGCGGTGGAATGTACGCCATCACTTACGAAATCGTTACGTTCGACGCACTGGCCGCGCCGCTGTCGGCCAACGCACTTCTGATGGCATATATCGGCGGCACCACCGTGTTCGGTGGACCCATCCTGGGCGCCATCCTGATCACCCTGCTGCAAAGCGGAGTCAGCCTGCTGTCAAACTCCTGGCTGGTCTATGTCGGCGTCATGTTCATTGCCATGGTGATCTTCGCCCCCACCGGCCTGGCAGGCATCGTCAAGGCACATGGTCCGATCAGGCACTCTGGGCGGCTGGGCGGCCTCGTGGTGCCGTATTTGCGCCTGGTCATCCCGTCACTGGGCCTTTTACTTGGCTTCGTCGGGCTTGTGGAATTGATGTCGTTCCTGACCATCGGGGCGGCGCAAGGCAAGAAATTGGTGCTGTTCGGCGGGCCGATCGATGTCCATGCGACGCTGCCCTGGGCAATTTCCGCCGGATCGCTGCTGCTCGGTATCCTGTGGTTGCGGGTCGAGGCCAGCAGCTTCCATCGTGTCTGGGAACGCCTGACGGCGGAGGTGCGGCGATGACCGCACTGTCGCTTCGCGATGTCCGCAAGAATTTTGGCGCAACCGAAATCATCCGCGGCGTGACACTGGATATCGCACCGGGTGAGCGCCATTGCATCATCGGTCCGAACGGTGCTGGCAAGACCACCTGCTTCAACCTGATCAGCGGCCGCTTCCCGATTACCTCCGGGGAGATCCTGCTGAATGGCGAACGTATCGACACCCTGCCACCGCACCGGATCAACCGGATGGGGCTGTCGCGCAGCTTCCAGATTACCTCGATTTTCAACCGCCTGTCGGTGTTCGAAAATCTGCGCTGCGCCCTGCTCTGGAGCCGCGGTTACCGCTATTCGTTCTGGTCTCCGCTGTGGCGCCAGAAGGCGCTTAATCAGGCCGCCGAGGTATTGCTGGAAGACCTGAACCTCACCAACCGCCGCGACATTCTGGCCGGCCTGCTGTCCTACGCCGATCAGCGGGCGCTGGAGATCGGCATGACAATCGCCGGCGGCGCCTCGGTCGTGCTGCTGGACGAACCAACGGCGGGCATGAGCAATACCGAAACGGATTATGCGATGGCGTTGATCCGCAGGGTCACCCAAGGGAAGACGTTGCTGATGGTGGAACACGATATGAAGGTCGTGTTCGACCTCGCCGATACCATTACGGTGCTGGTCTATGGGCAGGTGATCGCCTCCGGGCCGCCGGTCGAGGTGCGGGCAAACCGGGCGGTGCAGGAAGCGTATTTGGGGGCGCTGGAATGATGTTGCTGGAGGTCCGCGATCTGCACGCCTATTACGGGCAGAGCCACATTCTGCATGGCATCCATCTTGACGTTGGCGAGGGCGAGATCGTCTCGTTGTTGGGCCGCAATGGGGTCGGCCGGTCAACCACCTGCAAGGCGATCATGGGACTGGTCCCACCACAGGGACGCGTAACGTTTCGTGGCCAGGAACTCGCCGGCTTGCGCAGCGACCTGATCGCCAGGGCCGGAATCGGATACGTGCCGGAGGATCGGCAGGTGTTTCCGACACTCAGCGTGCGTCAAAACCTGGAACTGGGCTTGAAGCGCGCCGGCCGGTTCGGGCGCTGGACGTTCGATGACGTCTTCCGGTTGTTTCCAAACCTCGCGGCGCGGCAGAACAACCCGGCCGGCGTGCTGTCGGGCGGTGAACAGCAGATGCTGACCATGTGCCGCACGCTCATGGGCGATCCGGATCTGATCCTGATCGATGAACCAACCGAAGGCCTGGCACCATTGCTGGTGGAACAGGTCGGTGTGCTGCTGGCGGAAATCGCCAGTCGCGGCGTTTCGATCCTGTTGGTCGAGCAAAAGCTGACCATCGCGCTGAAGATTTCCAAACGGCTGTATGTGATGGGTCATGGCCAGATCGTGTTCGAAGGATCGCCGGACGATCTGGCGTCCAACCTCGCGATCCGGCAGGAGTGGCTGGAGGTCTGACTCCCGGCCAAGGGGTTTCCGGCTAACCAGTCACGCGTGCGAATACCGTAACTGCGTTTAAGACGTCATGCCGTCGCCTCCGGCCGATGTCCTTTCTGATGAAAGTAATTCTTCCGGTAGAATTCCAGCACCAAATCCCGATACACCGCCGGAGGATACCGCGCCGGATTCGCCGCCGACACGCAACTCGGCAGGCAGGCAACCGTGGAAGCCGGATTGGGACTGTGGAAATACGCGATCGAATATCGATCCGTTCCCGATTCGTTAATCACCCCATGCGGCGTGGACAGGAACCGGTCGTTCGACCAGCGCCGCATCATATTCCCCAAATTGATCAGCAACGTTCCCGGTATAACCGGCGGCGCGAACCACTCGCCCGACGGCAGCCGCACCGCCAGCCCCGGAACGTCGGACCTGGCCAACGCCGTCATGAAACTGTTGTCGGTGTGGGGGGCAGTGCCAAACGTGTTCTCGCTGATGTCCTCCTGCGGCGGGTAGTGCAGGAAACGCAGATTGATGTGTTCTTCATTCGCAAAGAACGGAGAAAAATGGTCCGGCGGCATGTCCAACGCGACAGCGAAACCCGGCATCATCCGGCTGCACATCGTCCGTAGCGCATCGAAATACCCCATCATGTCCGCGCGCAGACCGGGCAGCCCCTCCGGCCACTGGTTGCGCCCACGCAGCGGAACCCCGGCGACCACATCGGGATGATCGGCGCCGCGATCGTGACTGATAAAGAAACTTTCGTTTTGGTTCGGCTTGGTCGCCTTATGCACCGTCGAGGCAGCCTGCACCGAGGCATTCATCGCCATATAGCCAATGTTGTTCTCATTCAAACTCAGCCTCAGCTTTTCCGCCAGCGGCAACGCATGGAACCGCCGCGACGCGGCAAACCCCCGGTCGATGACCGCCTGCGGCACACCATGGTTAGCCGCATAGAAAAATCCAATGCGCTCGCACGCATGCCGAAGCCGTTCCGCAAGCGCCGGCAACGCGTCCGCCTGACCGGCAAAAAATGGGCCAAAATCAATCACCGGAATCAACGAGGAAACCACGTCGGGATCGCGAACCGCATGCTGCTTGAACAGGTGCATCGAAGCCTCCTGAAAACCCATCGAAGGATATAAGCACCTTGACGGCAAGCCGGGTAGGGCATTCCCTTTCCCGTTAAGAGGAGCAAAGTCCATGGTCCAGATACGTCAGATGGGCCCCCAAATCGGGGTCCAAATTTCCGGGGTCGATCTTCGAACACTGAATGACCAGGAATTCGCCCAAATCTACCAGGCATGGCTGGACCACAACGTCATGGTCGTCACCGGCCAGGACCTGACGATCCACCAATTCCTGGCCTACAGCCGCCGCTTCGGCATCGTCTCGCCACACCCCTCCAAAACCACCCGCCACCCCGACCTTCCCGAAATTACCCTGCTCGGCACTGGAAAGTTTCACGCCGACGGCACGCTCAACCAGGCGATCTACCGCCGCGGCGCCGAGGGCTGGCACACCGACGGCGCTTATGACGATGTGCCGTTCAAGGCAACACAGCTCTATGCTTTGGCGATCCCGGACACCGGCGGCGATACATTGTTCGCCAGCGGCTACACCGCGTACGACGCGATGCCGCAACGTCTTAAACAACGCCTCGACGGCGTATTGGGCGCATTTACATACGGCGGACGCAACAAGGCACAAGCACTTTTGAACCCCGAGGACCGCGACCGCACGCCGGCACTGCATCCGATCATCCGCACCCATAGCGAAACCGGCCGAAAATCGCTTTACGTCGATCCCGGAAAAATCCTGTACATCCAAACTGCGGAAAAAGCCGAAAGCGACGCCCTGATCGAGGAACTCACCGCGCTGATGATCCAGCCCGACGGCGAATACCGGCATCAATGGCACGTCGGGGACGTGGTGATCTGGGACAACCGCTGCTCCTACCACAAGGCCGCCGGCGACTACCCGCCGGAGCAGGATCGCATCCACTGGCGCACATCCATCAAGGAGCCGGCGGCGTAGCGATCAAGTCACCGCTGGGCGACAAAATTTCACGACTGGCGCCGCCACGGGTTTATCCGATCGATACTTGCCCGGAGCAGTTCCAGGATGGTCACCAAACCAGCCCCACCCTCGCCTCGTTCAAGCCGAGGAATCTGAGCGGCGCGACATCTGGGTGGGATGGGAGACTCGCCAACCGCCGCCACCGATGGTTTTCACTTCGCGCGCCGCCATGTGGGCGCGCCGTAGCAAAATGCGGATATCGTCGGTGCTGCCGGGGGAACGGCTGGCGATGCCAATGGAAAAAGTCACGGCGTGACCGTCCGGCAAATCCAGGAACATACCGCGGCCGCACAGCGTCTCGGCGCGTTCGGCGGCTGTCAAATGATCCATACCGTCCTGCCAGATGGCGAACTCATCGGCGCCAACCCTGGCAACCAGATCGCCGGGCCGCACCATGCCACGCAACTGGCTCGCCATGCGCACCAGCACGCGATCCCCCTGCGCGCGGCCCAGAGTCAGGTTGATGCGCCGCAATTCGTCGATATCGACCAGAAACAGCGTCCCTATCGTGCCATCCTGATCCAGCCGGTCGATATGCCGGTCGGCCTCATCCAGAAACCAGCGGCGGTTGGGCAGGCCGGTCAGCCGGTCGATACCAACCTGGCCCATGCCTGCGCCGACCACGTATCGCAGCATCAGGGCAACCGAAGCCGCGAGGTCATGGTCAGCCTCGGTCCAGGCGCGGGACCGCGGCGCGCGCCACAGCAACAAACCGCCCGGACGGGTCGGCGGCAACACCCAGGGACAGGCCAACAGCGGGCGCATATCGGGCGTGAGCGTGTGCGACGGCCGGCCGGGACTGGCTGCGAGAAGCGCGTGGCCGAGAATGGTCGTGCCGGGCCCAGCGTCACCAACGCTATAGGCGACAGGTGCCTCGGACGCATCATCACTCAGGTCAAGAACCGCGAGGCCTTCCAGGTCGGCGGTCAGGCGCAACTGCTCCAGAACCGCGACAAAGGATCCGTCGTAATCGCCACCAAAGGGCACGCCAAATTCTCCGAATCAAAGGGTCGTTACCAGCCTAGGCTTTTTCGCCACCCCATGGCCAGGACCCGAGCATGGCCATCACGGGGCGGTCATGACGGGAAAGCCGAACGCCTGTACAATCGCTGATTAACACACACCAAGGGAAAAACCATGCGCGCCGTCTGGTACGACCGGCAAGGACCGGCCAACGAGGTTATCGTCACCGGCGAACTGCCGACCCCGCAACCGGGCGTCGGTCAGGTGCGCATTCGCCTGGAAGCCTCCGGCGTCAATCCGTCGGACACCTATCGCCGTCGCGGCGCGGTGCCGGCTGAATATCCGCGCGTGATCCCGAACAGCGACGGGGCCGGCACGATCGACACAGTGGGCGAGGGCGTGCCGGCGCGCTGGGTCGGCAAGCGAGTATGGCTGTATAACGGGCAGCGCAACGGCCGCTGGATGGGCACCGCCGCGGAATACATCGCGCTCGATGCCGATCTCGTTACAGAACTTCCCGACCATGTATCGTTTGCCGAGGGTGCCACGCTGGGTATTCCCGGGATGACCGCGCATGGCTGCGTCTTCGCGGCCGGGCCGGTGCAGGGCAAGACGCTGCTGATCACCGGCGGGGCAGGTGCGGTCGGGCACTACGCGGTGCAACTCGCCGCCTGGGCGGGGGCGGAGGTTATCGCCACCGTCAGCTCCGACGACAAGGCCCGGCGCGCCCGGGCCGGTGGCGCGGCGCATGTCGTGAACTACCGCACAGAGGACGTCGCCGCCCGAGTGGCCGAGATCACCCGCGGGGCGGGGGTCGATCATGTCGTCGATGTCGATCTCGGCGGCAATTTGGCCGCGACGCTCGGTTCGGTGCGGGAAAACGGCAGCATCGCCTATTATGCCAGCAACGGGGCGCTGGAACCGGCGGTCAACCTGCGTATGCTGATGGCAAAGAACCTCACGATTCGGGGATTCGTGCTGCCGACCAGCCCGCATGCGGATCGCAAGCGGGCGCAGTTGGACATTGCCGCGTTCATCAGGACTCCCGGCCGGATATTGTCGGTGGCTGGGGAGTTCCCTCTCTTCGAAACCGCGGCCGCGCATCTGTCGGTGGAGGCTGGCGGCAAAATCGGCACCGTGGTGGTGACGTACGCGCGGTGATCGGAACGCGGGCACCAACGGATTCGGCGATATTGGGCTGTCCAGGTCATCACCTAATTTCAGGAGATAAAGTCTCGGGGTGGCCTGGCCCCTGTGGTCAGGCTGACAGCACGGGATGGCCGATCCGATTGACATATCCATTGACAAAATTAGGAAAGTATACCTTATCGCCGATGCATTTTAGTCCGTAAAGGCATTTTGGGATCGTATGAGTTGGGAAGATCAGGGACGGCAACAACATGGTTGGTTCGGCAGCGGTAAGGGCACGAACGGCCCCAGCGGACAGGGTAGCGACGATGCGGCAACCACTTCGCAAACGCTGAAGCAACGGCAGACCTCAGTCGTTTATGCCGCGGTCGCGGCGATGCCGCGGTCGCGGCGATGCCGCGCGATCTGCGAGTACGGGCCGCGACGCTGCTCAATCCCGGCACAAGCGAGCGGCTCACCGCCTTAATGACGGCGTGGAGTGGGGACCGGACATCGAATCGGGCACAATTCGCGGCTCGGTTTTTCGGGCGGGAGGCTGGCGATCCGGTCGTCACGGCATTGCTGGCCGTCGCCGTGACGGCGAAGATTTCGGAAAGTCCGGATGCCTTGCGGGACGCTGCGGGCCATCTGGCGGACGCGATGCAGTCGGTTGGCCTCGACCACTGGCCGGGATTTCTCGCCGATGCGGAGGCGCGGGCACAAGCGGCAGCCGACGCGGATGCCAAAGCGGCTGAACAGGTGCGGACCGGTTTTCAGGAAGGGGTGTCCGTTCGGCCCGTTGGCAGCGGCGCTGCCGTTCGCTCGCCTGGATCGTCGCAGGTCGCGCAACTGATTATTCCCAGCGTAGCTATA
Source organism: Rhodopila sp. (assembly GCA_043739265.1). Taxonomy (GTDB): domain Bacteria; phylum Pseudomonadota; class Alphaproteobacteria; order Acetobacterales; family Acetobacteraceae; genus Rhodopila. The sequence continues at coordinate 17,893 of JAYUEJ010000056.1, forward strand.
CCCCCGCCACCAAGCACAATGGCTAGCCAGGATGAGGCTGCCGATAGGGCGGCCGAGAAACAAATCGCTCGCGGCTTGCATGCTATTGGCGAGGCGATCGGAAACATTCTACATAGCGATGGCGGCGAGACGCGGAGTAAGCCACCGGCCGGATCAAAGCCCATCAATCAGACACCTTGGTCCGGGGACCACGACGAGATAAAATCCGGGATTAGGGCAAAGGGTAAGGATAACGTCAGAATTTCTTCAAATGGGGATGTATGGGGTGAAAACCAGGACGGTTCCTGGACCAATCACGGATCGGCTGGAAACTATACAGGCAGCGGCCAGCCAAGCGGTCAAAAAGGCAAGGATCGAGATCGGCGAGGATGATGTAACAATGACATACGACAACGAAAATTCCGCGTTGAATTTCAAGATTGTGCTCATGATCGACCATCCCGGCATGGACCCGGCGAGGATCACGGCCGAACTGGGTATGAAGCCGCGCTATCATTGGAAAGCCGGTGACGCCCGCCAAACGCCGGTTGGAACGCCACTTCCAGGCCGGAGGCAGCAATCCTATTGGGCAATATCCGAGGAGGTAGCGGGTCATCGGGATTTTTTCACCAGCGTCGCGGATTGGGTCGCCAGACTGGAACCGTCGGCGGCCTTCCTGTCCGAGATTGTCGAAACCGGTGGGTCCATATACATCGGCCTGCAATTGTCTGGAAAGCGGAATATTGGCGACGTGATAAATTGGGATGCCCTGGCGCGGATCGCGGCACTGAAAATACAACTGGGTGTCGAAGTATTCCCTGACATGAGGGATGCCGCCGCATCATGAATATCCCGGATTCCGGATCGTCGAACGATTCCTCTAAGTTACGAAATGGCGCAGCGATGGCGAAGATTTGGCCAATGCCGCCTCCTTAATCCTCAATACAACGGACGCACCGCGGCATCTCAGCCGATCCGGACGATTCAACCAAATTCACTATGGTGCATGGACGCATCGGTCGCGTTGCCGGATGATCGCCCCGCGTGCCATGCCCGGTTGCATCTTTGGATGGCGCGGGCGCTAATCGATCGGCCGGTTCGATCGTGCCGATCGGTTGTCCTGGATCGTGCGGCGTTCCATGCTGGCGGCATCGGTTCGGTGTCAACCTGCCGTAACGTTCGAAGGACAGAGTAATGGTGGACCATCGGCTTGCACTCATCGCCGGTGCCAATCGTGGCATTGGACTGGCAGTGACAAAGGAGTTCCTGGCACGCGGATGGGATGTCGTCGCAACGGCGCGCGATCCCGAACGGGCAACCGAGTTGCATCGGGTAGCGGCGTCCCATCCGGGGCGGGTGACGGTGCCGCGACTGGACGTGAACGATCCGGCCGCCTTGGATCGGTTCGCCGATACACTGGGCGGCAAGGTTCTGGATGCGGTGTTGCTCAACGCGGGCGTTTCCGGTCCCGGCCACCGCAGTGCAAGCGCCGTGACGGAGACGGAAATCGGCGCCCTGATGTTTACCAACGCGATTGCCCCTGTCCGTCTGGCTCGGGCGTTGATGCGCCATGTGCGCCAGGGTTCCGGAGTCCTGGCATTCACGTCCTCGGTGATGGGCAGCGTCGCGGCGAACTCTGGCGGCCATGAGTTGTACCGGGCCAGTAAGGCGGCGTTAAATTCCCTGGCACGTGGATTATGGCCGGAAATGCATGGACGCAAACTGACCATGGTGTCGCTGCATCCCGGCTGGGTGCGGACGGATATGGGTGGATCAACCGCGCCTGTGTCGGTGGACGACAGCGCGGCGGGGATCGTCAACGTGATCGAAAAGCAAAGCGGCGCGCATCAGCACCGCTTTCTGGATTACATGGGCAAGGAATTGCCCTGGTAGGACAGAGGGGTTTGAGACTGTGAACCTGCCACTTGGCTAACTTGGTTAACTTGTCTAACTTGTCGCTGGCAGGGGACACCGATGGTAGAGGGTGCGAAACATAGCGTCGGCTCGCGGCGGACAACGGCAAGCGTGGAAGTGACCGCGCTGGTTTCGCTGCACACGATCCCTGATCACGATCTGGCTCGGATTGCCAAGATTTTAGCGGGTGCGGGCATCAGCGGTATCGCCCCGGCGAGGATCATCCTTAGCCGCAGCGACGCCAAACGGGTCGCATCGGGCCAACTTGCCACCGTGCAGGCAACCATTATCGCCGGCGAGGCGGCCGACAGACCCGACGACGAACCTCGGCCGCGGACGTTAACCGAGGCAATCGACGCGGCGAAGGCGCGCGGCGATATCTTCAAGCAAGCCCTTTTTGCCGACCCAGACATGCTGAGTACGGCAGAAATGGCCAAGCGTCTGGGTATGTCAGAAGAAGGCGTGCGCCTTAAACGAAAACGCCACGAAGTGCTGGGGCTTGAACTTGCAAAGCGCGGCATCCGCTATCCCGCCTGGCAGATTACCGAAAACCAGCAATTGTTGCCGACGCTACCGCGTCTGTTCCATATCCTCGGGGATAGCCCTTGGACGATCTACCGCTTTCTGCTGCAGCACCACGCGGAGTTGGAGGGCGTACGCGGGCTCGATGCACTTCAACGGGGTCAGATCGACGGGGTGATTGCAGCGGCGGAGACTATTGCCGACGGCGCGTTTTCCTGAATTCCTTTTGAATCCAAGCGGTGCGACACGCACAGTGTCATTGTCTCCGCGCCCGTCATAATGCTACCAAACTGACCAACCGCACCGGCGCGGGTCTTTCCGGGCTTCTCCAACCAACATAGCCGCACCGCGCCGGAGTTGTCCGAATGGCCTTCGCCCCGATGGCTTCCCGCGACCTCGCGTCGAACGTTACCCCGTCTGATCTAATTTCACGACGGATCCCATTGGGCGCGTTTACCACCATATATTTCTTTGCCGTCACCCCGATCCGCTCGGATTCGGGTTTTCCTCCAGCCGCTTTTCCGATCCCCGCCGTCGGGTCAGGCACCGCTACGGGGTTTATTATGTCGGCGCGACGTTCGAAGTCGCATTCATTGAAACGCTGGTGCGCGATAGCCGCAACCTAAACCCGGGAGCGCTGGTGCTGTCGATCGATGAACTCGATCGCTACGTCCATGTCCCGATTATCGTCGATCAACCCCTTAACGTGGTCGATCTACGGGGCGGCAATCCTCTCACGATAGGCATTCCGACCGACGCTGTGCGCGCCCGAACGCATCGAGACGGTCAACGCGTCAGCCTTTCGTTCTACCAGCACCCGGATCGTCCGAACGTAATCTGCTATTCGTCTCGCTTGAACGACGACGAAAATCTCGCGATCTACGACCGCGCCGTCCCCCGGCTTAGTGCCGGTCCCCGACGCAAGCTAACCGAATGCGATGAAATGGCCACAATACTAGACCGATATCGCATTGCCATAGTCTGATCGACTCTGACGCCGCGTGACCCGGACACGCCGGGCCACGAGAACCAGTTCGAGCCTAAACTTCGACCTCTTCCTCTTTCCCCAAACCGCCTTCATCGTCGCCTTCCGGCTTCGGCTGGGCAGACAGAGCAGCCTCCGTAAACACGAAGTCCAGTTTGTTGTCCTTCATCGTCACCTTAACCGAACCACCTTTGGTCAGCTTGCCGAACAGCAGTTCCTCGGCCAGAGCCTTCTTGATGTGCTCCTGGATCACCCGCCCGAGCGGCCGAGCGCCGTAGAGCCGGTCGTAGCCACGTTCCGCCAACCATTCCTTGGCGGCGGACGACAGCTCGATCGTGACGTTCCGATCCGCGAGCTGGGCTTCCAACTGCATCACGAATTTCTCCACGACCCGGCCAACGATTTCCGGAGTCAGGCTGGCGAAGGTGATCGTCGCATCCAGCCGGTTGCGGAATTCCGGCGTGAACAGCCGCTTGATGGCGTCTTCGTCGTCGCCGGTGCGGACTTCACGACCGAACCCGATGGCTTCCTTCGCCATGTCGGACGCACCCGCGTTGGTGGTCATAATCAAGATCACATTGCGGAAATCGACCGTCTTGCCGTTGTGGTCGGTCAATTTCCCGTGGTCCATGACCTGCAGCAAGATGTTGAACAGGTCGGGATGTGCCTTCTCGACTTCATCCAGCAGCAGCACCGCATGCGGATGCTGGTCGATCGCGTCTGTTAGCATACCGCCCTGGTCGAACCCGACATAGCCCGGCGGCGCACCGATCAGCCGCGACACCGAATGCCGCTCCATATACTCCGACATGTCGAAGCGGATCAGCTCGATGCCCATGGTGGAGGCCAACTGCCGCGCGACTTCCGTCTTGCCGACCCCGGTCGGGCCGGAGAACAGATAGTTGCCGATCGGCTTTTCCGGTTCGCGCAGACCGGCGCGGGCCAGTTTGATGGCAGCGGCCAGCGCCTCGATCGCCTTGTCCTGGCCGAACACCATCGACTTCAGATCACGCTCCAGGTTCCGCAGCGTCTCCTTGTCATCGGTGGAGACGGATTTGGGAGGGATGCGGGCGATCTTCGCCACGATCTCTTCCACGTCGCGCAACGTGACGGTCTTCCGGCGCTTGTGCTCCGGCAACAGCATGCGGGAGGCACCGACTTCGTCGATCACGTCGATCGCCTTGTCCGGCAGTTTCCGGTCGTGGATGTATTTCGCCGACAATTCCACCGCGCCGCGGATGGCCTCATCGGTGTAGCGGACCTTGTGATGCTTCTCGTAGTTCAGCTTCAGGCCGCGCAGGATTTTCACGCTGTCTTCAAGCGATGGCTCATTCACATCGATCTTCTGGAAGCGGCGGACCAGCGCGCGGTCCTTCTCGAAGAAGTTGCGGAATTCCTTGTAGGTGGTGCTGCCGATGCAGCGCAGATTGCCCGACGCCAAAGCCGGTTTCAGTAGGTTGGAGGCATCCATCGCCCCGCCGCTGGTCGCGCCGGCGCCGATCACGGTGTGGATCTCATCGATGAACAGGATGGCGGCGGGTTGGGCCTCCAGTTCGTTCACCACGGCCTTCAGCCGTTCCTCGAAGTCACCGCGATAACGGGTGCCGGCGAGCAACGAGCCCATGTCCAGTGCGAAGATGGTGGATTTCGCCAGCACTTCCGGCACGTCGCCCTCGACGATGCGC